>CAMNFE010000021.1 GCA_946537195.1 uncultured Candidatus Saccharibacteria bacterium
TTTATCCATTTTTTGACCTCTCTGTATATTTATCCTTATGTTAATAATACCATAAACGGAATCTTGTCGCCATAAAATGCAAAAAGCAAAAATTATGGTATAATATTGATAAATGAAGATATTGGGAATCGAAAGTTCGTGCGACGAAACGGCTGCCGCGGTGGTTGAAAATGGCAGCCAAATTCTTTCTAATGTCATCGTCTCGCAAATCGATATTCACGCCGCTTACGGCGGTGTAATTCCAGAAGTTGCCGCACGTAGTCATATCGAAGCCATCCAGCCCGTCATTGATAAAGCTCTTAGCGACGCCAAACTCAATATTGAAGACATTGACGCTATTGCCGTCACTCATACTCCCGGCCTCGTCGGATCGCTACTTGTTGGCACTCTCGCCGCACGCGGCATTGCGATTCTTCACAACATTCCTTTCTACCCAGTACATCATCTCAAGTCGCACATCTACGCTAACTGGCTGAGTGGACATCAGCCCGAATTTCCACTTTTAGCGGCCGTAATATCGGGCGGACATACGCAAATTATTTATATGGAACGTCACGATTCCTTCGAAATAATTGGCACAACTCGCGACGATGCTATCGGCGAATGTTTTGATAAAGTCGCCAAAATTCTTGGCCTCCCCTACCCTGGTGGCCCCGCAATCGCAAAAGCGGCCGAAAAAGGAAATCCAGACAAATATAAACTGCCTATTCCAAAAGTAGACAATCTCGACTTCTCATTTAGCGGAATTAAAACCGCAGTTCTACGTGCCGTCCAAAAAGAATTAAATCTTCCAATCACTACGCCGTCTTATGAGCTTCAAAAACACCTCAACGCACAGCAAATTGCCGATTTTGCGGCCAGTTTCCAGGCTACTGCCGTCAAAATCCTACTCCAGAAGCTTAAAAAAGCCGCCAAAAACCACCCAGCAAAATCTATTCTTCTTGCCGGCGGCGTATCTGCAAACGCTCTACTACGCGAAGAATTACTAAAAACTTTCCAAAATAGCCACCAAGTCTTCTTCCCCGAGCCAAAACTAAGCACAGATAACGGCGCCATGGTTGCTTCCGCCGCATTTTATTCCATTAAATCTGGCGAAAAAGCATCGAACCCATACGAACTCGACATTTCCCCACGTTCCATAATCCAATAATTATTCGCTACCCCTAAAAAACTTATTCAAAATACGTTATAATATTGCTAATGAACGAAAATCAATCAAATCTTGCCGTTCGCAAACTTCTAGCTAAGTTTTCTCATACCGACCCAGACGATTGGTTTTTGACTTTCAAGGCACGTTTTGGCTTAGCTGTTGTTTTTCAAGCCATTTACGACATTTATGGACATGGCGAGGTCATTACGCAACCATATACCTGCATTACTGCCGTAAATCCTATTCTTGCCGGAAACCTCAAGCCAGTTTATACCGACATTGACCCTACCACGCTTAGCATTACGAATCCCGAAAAACTCTATTCCAGCAAAACCCTCGCCATCGTCCTACAGCATACATTAGGCATTATCGGAGAAGACTCATCAAAAATCGCCGACTTCGCCAAAAAACATCGTCTAATCCTTGTTGAGGACTCCGCACACTGCCTTACGCGCATGGCCACCGACAATTCTGGGCACATTTTAGCCGACATCTCTGCCCATTCTTTTGGCGTCGAAAAAGTCATCCAAAATACCAAATTCGGCGGCGCAATTTATGTTAATCCAGCCCTCAAAAAGAAGAATATAGACCTATATAACAAAATCACTTCTCGACTCCTAGATCTCCCGCAACCGCCTCTAAGCCTCGATCTAAGGTCGCGCACTTATCGTTTCCAAAACGGCGTATTGCATCGTTTGCCAAATTCTATTTTTTCGGACGTACGCAATCTCGCATATAAAGCCCATATTTTTGAGTTGGCCGTTGCTCCGTACGAACAATCTGGCGAACAGTCGACACCTTACGCAAGCACCAAATTCGTCAATAATACCATTCTGAAACACCTCCCTTCCCTTCCCGCCATTTATAAACGCCGCCTAAAAAACACGAAACGTTACGAAAAAGAATTTGCAAATAACCCCGATTTCAAGCTTATTACTACGGTCGAGCAGCCCCTGCTCACCTTCCCTATTCTGTTTAAAGATACCGCCACGGCAACAGAAGTTTACGACATTTTATCGGGCGCCGGTTTTTATATTCGTCGATGGTACTCACCACTTCTCTACCCTGGCCCAACTAGCAACCGCCGCTACTTCTATAGCTCAAAAATGGCCCCGCTCGCCGAAGATATGCATTCCCATGTTTTGTGTCTTCCAACCGATCTTTCCCCAGAAAAAATGGATACTATTCTCAAACTTCTACAACCAGTTAAAAATCCAGTCGAGAAAGTAATCAAAAAAGCTAAAAATTAAGATTACGCATAGCGTAGTTCAAAAACCTATAATGCGCGCAGCGCAAAAAAATTTTTTTTGAAAAATTAACCCCTTATGTCAAGGCTTTTTATCAAATTTTTCTAAATCAAATAATGGGCGTTTCCCTTCGTCCATTATTTTTTGTGCTTTTTTCAATAATTTTTCGAGACCATATTCACTATTCGCCGATCCGACATGAACTGTTTTTACAACTTCCCCACCCTGTTTCCAACAAACTTGAACTCCAGTTGCGCCACTTCCAGTCTTAAATTTGCGAATAAATGCCATAACCTCATTATCCACTTTTCCCCAAAAAGTGCAAAAAAAATTTATTTTGCTTATCCTTATATTAGCCACCATTTGACTTAGCATCCCGCTTGCGCTAAAATTAAATTACCAACGAGTTAGATCGTTTGGGACGCAAGAACGTAAGGTGTACGCATAGCAGAAAATATTTTTCTGGATTTGTCAATATTTCACGTGAAATATTTGCACGTATTTTGTGCTTTTTTCATGTGAAATTTTTTGAATAACAGGGAAGAGCGTTTTGAATCTAAACTCGACATAAGACTTGACAAACAGGGGTGAAAATCTCCAAAAGCATGTTATAATAGATATTATGAAATTTAGCAAAGCCTACGAGCCGAACGAATACGAGCCAGACGTATACGCACTCTGGGAGAAATCCGGCGCATTTAAACCTAGATCAAACAAAAAAGCCAAAAACTATACTATCGTAATGCCACCTCCTAACGCCAACGGCAACCTGCACATAGGTCACGGTTTAACGATCGCATTAGAGGACATTCTTACCCGTTATCATCGCCTAAAAGGAGAGAATGCTTGGTATATTCCAGGAGCCGACCACGCCGGTTTTGAAACATGGGTAGTCTACGAGCGTTATCTTGAATCTCAGGGAAAAACACGTTTCGATTTCACCCGCGACGAGCTATACACACAGGTATGGAACTTCGTTCACGAACAAAGAGGCAACATGGAGCTCCAAATCCGTGCTCTAGGCGCATCATGTGACTGGGATAGCTTAACTTTTACGCTCGATCCAAAAGTAACCGATACTGTTTACAAAACTTTCAAAAAATTATGGGATGACGGCTTAATTTACAGAGGTGAAAAACTCGTCAACTTCTGTACCAAACATCAAACCGCATTTGCAGACATAGAGGTAACTTACAAGGAAGAAGCGGGGAAGCTCTGGCAAATCGCTTACCCTCTTACTGAACCAGTAGGCAATATTAAAGAGGTAGTCGTAGCCACCACTCGTCCTGAAACTATGCTCGGCGATACCGCTGTCGCGGTAAACCCAAACGACGAACGTTACAAAGATCTCGTAGGCAAAAAAGTATCTCTACCCCTAACAGATAGAGAAATCCCTATCATCGCCGACGAACATGCTGATATGGAATACGGTACCGGTGTAGTTAAAATCACACCTGCCCACGACCAGAACGACTTCGAAGTTGGCCAACGCCACAATCTAGAAATGATCACCGTTATCGGTTTCGACGGCAAAATGAACCAAAACGCAGGCGCAAATTACGAGAACCTCACTACAGAGGACGCTCGTAAAAAGGTTCTCAAAAACCTCGATGAACAAGGCCTTCTAAGGGGTGAAGAAGAAATAACTCACGCCGTAGGTCACTGTTACAAGTGCGACACGGTAATTGAGCCTCTCCTTAAAGAACAATGGTTTGTAGACGTTAAACCGCTCGCAAAACGTGCAATTGATACCCTAAAAGAAGGGAAGATCAAATTCCATCCAGCCAGCAAAAAACAGGTTCTTATCAACTATCTTAAACAGCTTAAAGACTGGAATATCTCCCGCCAAATTCCTTGGGGAATTCCTATTCCTGCCTTCCAAAACGTCGACGATCCAACAGATTGGATTTTCGACGAAAGGGTAGAGCAGAGTGAAATCAAGAAAGACGGCAAAACCTATCTACGTGATGAAGATACCTTTGATACCTGGTTTAGCTCTGGCCAATGGCCATACATCACCACTAGCGACCGCAAAGAACATTTTCCTACCTCTGTTATGGAAACAGGTGCCGACCTCTTGTTCCAATGGATAGGACGCATGATTATGCTTAGCCTCTACGTTACCGGTGACGTACCATTCAAGGACGTCTATATGCATGGCATGGTCCTCGATGAAAAAGGCCAAAAAATGTCCAAATCAAAGGGTAACGTCATTAACCCAATCGAGCTTGTTAGCCAATACGGCTCTGACGCTCTCCGTCTCGGCCTTATTGCTAGCCGTTCCGCCGGTGTTAACCAAGCTTTCAGCACCAGCAAAGTTATTGCTAGTCGCAACCTCTGTAACAAACTATGGAATATTTCTCGCTTAATCCAACAAATTGTCGACGAAAATCCAAAAGGTGATAAGCAACTTACGATTGATAACTATGGAGAAGACTGGATCTGCCACCAAATCAACCAGGCAAACAAAGAAGTCCAGAAACTCCTCGATAATTATCGCTTCGCCGAAGCTGGAGATTTACTCTATGATCTTATCTGGAACAAGTACGCCGACTGGTTCCTCGAAAGCGAAAAACTCTGGAAAGACAGCACCTTGCTCAAATCCACGCTTGAACAAATTCTTATCATGCTTCACCCATTCGCTCCATTTGTTACAGAGACAATTTGGCAAAACCTCAGTTGGACCGAAGGTATGCTGATTGCCGCAGAATGGCCAAAACCATACGAAGTTGATACTAAGAAAGTAAAGAAATTCGATGAAATCATCGAAATCATCAACAATATCCGCAGCCATTATCAAAGCTTACCGGGCGCAAGCTCCTACCCAATTGCCTTCTGTGATGACCAACTAATGTACGATAATCAATTGCTAATTCAACACCTTACCAAGTCTCCGTGCGTCCCTAAACTAAGCGCAGAAGAAATTACCGGTATGCGCCTCGCAATTCCAAATCACAACATCTACCTGCAGATCCCAGAGGAAATTCTGACTGAATACAAAGAAAATCTCGAAGATCGCATCCTGAAGGTCGGCCAAGAAATCAACACACTCGAACGTCGCCTTGATAATCCTCGCTACGTCGAGAAAGCTCCTAAAGAATTAGTTGAAGAAACCAGAGAAGCGCTCAAGACTAAACAAACACAACTTGAAAAAATGAAAGCCGAACTTCAACTTATCTAGACAAAAGACCACCCTAAGGGGTGGCTTTTTGCTCTCGCTTGACTTTTTTATAAAAATATGCTAATATAACAACACGGGTCAACATACCCGTTGTTTTCTCAGTGAAAAAACAACTGCATATGCCTAACTTATGTCAGGGGGTGATATAAATGAAAGGTTGCACTTTTTTAAGGAGGCTTACCGAGACCGTCGTCTTCTTCGATAAAAAGATCTATAATCCCGACAAGGATACGATCGAGAAGACTCTCCGCGGAGCCTCCGTGAACAATTATTGTTCTGGTTGGAACATTGATCGAATCTATCACGGTGAAATTCGCGTCTACTATAATCCGCTGGTGCATAAGCACTCTCAGCGCAAAGACGTCGAAGGACGACTCAAGGATTCTATCAAGGCTTCTGCCTGGGGTCAGTGATCTGGCCCCTTTTTTCTACTCTTGACAAATAAGCATAAGTATGATAAGTTAACCAGAGAAAACGGGCAAAAACAAACATGAAAGCAAAATACGGCGATACCAGAACTCCTAAAGAAGAAAAATTCAGTATTTTAATTGACTCCTCCGATTATACTAGGCCGGATTTTAGCCACTTTAAGGGTCGTGGTCTCAAAATGTTCCCAGAAGACGAAATCGAAAGAGACGAGGAATGGCTAAACGATAAAATGTCCCGAGAAGTAGGCGAATCGGACGAGGCAGCCGAAGGTCTTGAAGCGATGATAAGGACCACTATCCAGAACCATGACCTTTTCCATACCGACTCGTTTGCTTTTTCCGGTTCTTATTATGACGATCGTCGCAATGGGGCAGATGTAGTATGTGGCTTCCCAAAGAAGTCGCCCGATGGACGCGATTTAGTATTCACTCTTGACGTCTCTACTGATACTTTAGGTAAGTCAGCAATTAAGAAATTTGAAAACGGCGACCAGTATGCACGCGAATCCGCGCCATATACTGGACGTGTCAAATACTACGAACATGGCAGAACAAAAACTAAACTCAGCGATGTTCCTCATTTCATTGTGGGAATTGACCCCGTTAAAGTAATAGATTCAGTGGATCATTATCATTTCGAAAATGGAAGTGAATCTCGTGATGAAGATCCGGAATTTGACGAAAAGATTCTTCTCGAAATGTTACTGCAGTGCGATCTCGCTAAAAGAGCGTTAGCTAATGTTCCTCAAAGCAAAAGAGACCAACGCACCGAGAAAGCGTTTAAATCTTTCGATACAATACACGGACAAGTCACCAAAGAATTATGTATGCGTTTTGGTATTGAATTATCGCCTGAAACATCTCGAGAATTCAATCAAATCGTATTAGAAAAGCTGAACGCCTACGGCGAACAGGACCGTACTTTTTACCATATTTGCCGCGAGGCCTTTGATCGCAGAAAAAGAGAGATTAAAATTGCTACCGATCGCCGCGAACAGCACCGCAAAATGGAAGAACTTAGAAAACACCGCGCCGCACAAGCTGCTATTCGTGCTCAGAAGAATATTACTGACAAATCCGCGTAAATTAAAACGCTAACTTGTCACGAATTTCCTCAAACTCCTCATCACGAAGTTTGAGGGTTTTTCCATATTCCCAAGTCTCATCAATCGGAGTTAGATGTACGTGCGCATGAGGCACATCGGTACCAACAACTTTCATCACAACCCTACGCCCAGTCACATCTTCCATGTGCTTGGCAATTTTTTTAACACTCGCCCACAAAGCTACCCAATCTTCCTCTTCAAGATCATAGATTTTATCCACCTCAACTTTCGGAACCACTAGAGTATGACCTTTGACTTCAGGGTTAATATCGAGAAAGGCATAAGTCTTCTCGTCTTCGTAAATCTTATAAGAGGGAATTTCGCCATTGATAATTTTCGTAAAAATACTCGCCATCACATTCTCCTTTTTCTTTATTATACCCGAAGACAGAAAAAGAGCCGAAACTAGGTTTCGGCTCATGTTGTACTTGGAACTAGTACAATTCGGCTAATTCTCTTTGGGTCTCCTTCGCATTCAACAGTAATATCAAACGTGCCACTTTCTTTTAACATCCACTTCGGTAAAGCAACTCGACTTTTAGCATCTACTTTCCTTATAGCATACTGCGGCACTGAATCGTCATATTCGTCGAATATCTCAATATAAATTGCATCACTTCCTCTCTCCATATAAACAACAACGGAAGAATTGCAATCTATAAAACCACCAAGATAAACCCGTCTTTGAGAATCTAAGGCTACTCTATTGTAGATACGCACGAAAATCACCCCCTTTGCTTATCTACGCTAGTTATCATTATTATATCACAAATCTACAAAAAATCAATATAATCCTAATTATGCTAAAATTATAGTAACTAACATGCATAGGAGCTATATAAGCAATGGATGATACTACATTTGGCGCGGCCGCCACAGGGGCTAATCCCGCTCAACAACCAACACCTAATCCCGTACCAACACCACAGCAACAGCCCATCGCAGAAGCAGAGCCGAGCGCCATACCAGTTACCGAATCGGGGGCTCCAGTAGCTACGCCAGCTGATCCAGGCTCTCCTATCGCCGCCGCTATCGGACAACCAACACCCGAAGAACTAGCTTCTAATCCTTTCGAACAACCAGCTGCCGACCCATTCACTCAACCAACCGCTACGGTCCCAGCCGAATTAGCTGAGCCAACCGCAGAAGCTGATTCTACGAACACAGCCCCAAGTGCAACTGTCTCCGAGGCTGCTCCCGCTGCAACTACCATCGAAAGTTCCGGCGCGCCGGTTAGCTCGCCAGCTGATCCGGGTAATCCAGTAGTGCCTACCACTATTGGTGACGATCACGTACCAGAAGGGGAACACAAGAAAAAAATGGGCATCGCCATCATTGTTACCGTCGTAGTCATAGTATTTGTTATATCGCTAGTTGCCCTACTAGCCTTTTCTAACTAACACATCGCGTCATCAAAAAAGGATTCTATAGGAATCCTTTTATTTTTCTTCAACTGGCGGAAGCGAAGGGATTCGAACCCCCGAGACATTTCTGCCCACACGATTTCGAGTCGTGCGCCTTCAACCACTCGGCCACGCTTCCACGTCTTATTTTATCACACTTCTGAGCCCCTCAGAGCCTCTCAGGCGCGTTTTTTACCAAAACATAAGCATTTACCTATTTCACGCGAAAAACTCACTCTACGCAATTTTAGGCCCTTTATTCCGCCGAATAATTACTCTTTTTCCGATAATTCATCCCAATCCGTTTTATTGTCCGGATTTTCCTCGTCTTCCTCGTCATCGCTACGTTCATCGAAATTCCACCCATTATCATAAGGATTGCCATTTCTATCTACGAGCGAATTATCATACCCATCAGGCAAATCTCGATTCCAAGCTGGATTCGTTCCTGGAATTGGTCGCTTTTCTCCATTACTCATCTTTTTCTCTCCCTTTGTAATATTTTAATATTTCATAATCTCTGCGTACAATAAATTTAGTATGATAAACCGATTCATAATCTGATGCTACTAATTTATCCTCGCAGTTCTTAATTGCTTCCATCGCTTCGTCGACATTCATCCACAGCGTACGCGCCCCTTCGTCCTTTTCTTTTTTCGTGTAGCTTGGTTCTTTTACGTCGATTACGTCAGCCGCAAATACATACGAGATCTGGCAAAAATTATCATGCGATTTTCGCTCTTCAATCGTGCCAATCAAACGAATATTATCTATTTTGGCTCCTGCCTCCTCGGCCACTTCGCGCCTAAAAGCATCTTCGGGGGATTCCCCCTCATCAATTCCACCACCCACCAATTTAAATTCATTCTTTTTCTGTTTATTTAAGATTGCAATCAGCCCATCACTATTTACGATTACACCCCTGGCTGCTTTTCTTGTGCGCAGATTATCCATCGGCTTATTCTCAAGTCCGAAATCTGCGTCTGTTATAACTTTGAATGGCTTCATATATCTTCATTATGCCAGATTACGATAATAAACAAAAAACGCCCAGATGGGCAACTTTTGATTCTCAAAAATATTTCGTAGAAAAAATCGCCTAGATTGGTATTTTCTCTCTTTGAAGCGCGACATATTAACGAAAATATTTTGAAATCAAAAAACCGCAGATTGGTAGTTTCTTCGAGAGAAGCGCGCCTCTTGGGCGAGCAAACGAGAAAAACTGCCGATATGCGGCTTTTTGGTTCAAAATATGGTATGCCCGATACGATTCGAACGTACGACCTTCAGCTCCGCAAGCTGACGCTCTATCCAACTGAGCTACGGGCACATATGTGGATAGTATCTGTATTGAACAGATTACTATTCCACCGTTCAAAGATTAAAAGATCATCACCCCAGCCGTCCGGCAATGTGTGATACCGCATATTATAGCACATTTTTTAAAGAGATGGTATACTATTTTTATGGCAGAACAAAAGAAGAAATCCGGACTCAAACCAAAACTTCAAAAAGCCAAGGCAAGATTTCTCTCCACCTACTACAGCAACCCTGGCAAAGATCTGAAAATTATTGCCGTTACAGGCGCGAACGGAAGAGACATCACTGCTCATTATATTTACGAAATTATTAAATTCCGCGACACTAAAACTGGTCTCATTATTGATCCAAAGACCACTTCCGACCTCTATAAACAAATCTATAAAATCTGGAAAACTGGCACTGACCACGTTGTAATTTCCGTCGACAGTGCAGCGCTCGCTAATCACGTTTTCTATGGTCTTCCGATTTACGCCGCTGTTCTTACAGAGGATGGCGTTGGCAATCCGGATACCAGCGACCACGACGCTCAGTCTATTCTTTTCAATACCGAACCATACTTCAGCGTAATTTGTCGCGACGACAACGTTAAATTCAATATTTATTCCAAATACCCAACCAAAACCGCCACTCTCACTTACGGCCACGATCGCGATTGCGACCTCCGTATTAATCGTCAAAAATTCTACAAGATGGGTACTGAAACCAACGTCACCTATAGTGGACACAGTTTCGATATGGCTACTTATGTCACTAGCGAAGCAGCCGTTAACTATATGGCCGCCGCCGCTCTTACCGGCTTTGCTGTCGGTGTAGACGAAGACAATATCGTAGACGGTATTGCTAATTACGAACCAAAAAATTGATTTTATTAAAAAGGAACTAAATGATTAATCAAAAACTACTCGTTTCGGGTGCCGACTATTTTGCAGATACATACGAAATTAACCCTTATTACACTCAAAGTGCTATTGATGTTGAAAAGGCTAAACAAGAACATGCATTAATTCTCGATTGTTTTAAAAAGGCTGGAATCGAACTCGTAAAAGTTGACCCACCTAAAGATTGCCAAGACGGTGTCTATACCGCCAACTGGGCACTCGTTAAAGATGGCGTTGCTGTTATGGCGCGTCTTCCGGAAGCTCGTAAGGCTGAAGAAGCCTACGCCAAAGCCCGCCTTGAAGAGCAGGGCATTAAAACCATCGAAGTTCCAGGCAACTATCTCTATTCTGGTCAAGGCGATTCGCTTCGTTGCGGCAAATACCTTATTGCTGGACGCGGCTATCGCTCCGATCCAGAAGCTCAGCAATTTGCCGCTAAAACTCTAGGCCTAGAGCTAGTTCAGGTTCACGCTAAACCTCAGCTTAACGAAGACGGCACTGAACATATTAATCCAGTCACTAATCATGCTGACAGTTTCTGGTATGATCTCGACCTTGCTGTATCCGTTATCGATGAGCACACCATTGCATATTGTCCAGAAGCTCTCGATGAAGAATCCAATCAAAAACTCGAGGCCCTCGATCTCGACAAAATTATTGTCGATTACGACGAATGCACTAAAGGCTTCGCCGATAACCTCGTCAGCACCGGCAAATACGTCATTATGTCGAATCAAGCTCCAAAGCTCCAGGCCGAACTCGAAAAACGCGGCTTAATCTGTCTCACCCCAGACGTTACAGAGCTCAAAAAAGGTGGCGGCTATATTCGCTGCGTCAGCCTTTGGCTCAGCTAAACATAAGTGGTAAAACTACTAGTAATCTGTTATTATATCTCCAAGAGAAGAGAGGTTTTTTATGGAAGGACAACATATTAGCACAGAACATAACCCTTACAACGAAGCAGATATTCGCGGCGATAACGAATCAGCATGGGATGACCTAAAAGAAGTTGATGCCCCGGCAATTCATAAAGAACCTGTCATTAAACCAAAAGACCCAGATGTAAAATTCGAGTCTACTATCAAAGAAGCTACCGGAGAAGCCGTTGACGCCACGGAAGACGTAATAGACGAAGCTCCTGCGTCGGACTATAAGGGTCAGATAGCCGACTATCTCACCGATAGATATAAAGAAAACCTCATTAACACCGAGCCTACCACCGCAGTAAAACCAGGCGAACTAGACGCTAAAACAGAAAAATTCAATCGTCTTCTCAATGAAGACCTCTCAAAGCTCTGCTCAGGTGAAGCTATTTTAAATAGCGGTTATACCGTCTCTGAAATCATCGAACGTATTGAATTAATGGATTTTACTGGTAAAGCAATTTTTTCAGATATCGACGGCACTATTACCGATAATGAGGGGAATCTCAATCAAGAGGCCGTCAGCATTATAAAGGCCTTCATGAAAGCAGGAGGAACATTCATCCCCGTTACTGGCCGCGCTCGCTATGAATCTGTCAAAGATATCGTCGACGCTCTTGGCGTACCTTATATTATCATTAATAATGGCGCCGAAATCTTTAATAACAAAGGTGAACGTATTTACGGTAGTGAGATACCAGCCGATCAACTCAAAGCCACATTTGATGCTATTAATGAGAAGCCTGACGCAATCTGGATGCAAAATAAACGCGATCCGGAAACTGGTGAAGAGTGGCTTTATACGAACGGTACAGCAGAGACCGATCGAGCCATTAAAGAGTTCATTGATGATAATGTCGCAAACGAAGAAAAACGCATTGGTCTCAAAGCAAAACACGTCGATTCGGCTGAAGTTATGGCTATTCCTGGTCAGAACTATAAAATTCAGATTATGAGCACTAATCCTGACACCATTAAGGATCTTTATAATCATTTCCAGTCGCTCGGTATCCCATGTATGCTCAATATGCAAAGTAAAGTTGACGGGGAATACCACTGGGTTGAAGTTATCGTCGGCACAAAAATGTCAGGTATTCAAACATTTATTAATGATATCTGCCCAACAAATATCACCTCTATGGCCGTAGTAGGTGATGGCGGTAACGACTTAACTATGTTTAAAGACGCTTACGACAAAAACGGCAAGCAAATCCTCAACAAACGCACTGCCGTCAACAATGCTAGCCCTGTCGTAAAAGAAGCCATTTCGGCAGCACATCAAGTAGCTGAAGCTCAGAAAGCAAACGGTGAGCCTGTTACGACCGACGGAGAACAACTAAGTGCTACTTATAAGCGTCTTGTTATTAAACAAAATGATACAGAGAAATCAGGCTACGTAATTAGTGGCGGCGGCGCTGCTATTGCCGGCATGATATTCTCGATGGGATCAGAACAAATTGCTCAGAGAGTAGTGGATAACTACAAAATCCGTTCAAATAACCCACACCTCAACCCGGACTTCAAAAAAATAGTCAATAGCGAAACAATCCAACAAGCCATCAAAGGAGAGCAGCAAAACTAATATCCTTTATCTATGAAAACTGTAGGCATCATCGGTAGAGAATACCGCAACCTAAAAGAGCAACCAATCATTCAAACGAGCGAAATCGTTCGACACGCTCTGTCGTATTACGACAACGTCGTACCGATTACAATTCTTCCGACCGGTAATGAACTCTTTTGCGATATCCCCAAAAACGGCGACAAATTCACCGACATAGATAAAAAGAAGATTAATCATATCCTTAAACAGTGCGATGGTTTCATCGCCCCTGGTGGAAGAAGTTGGTTTAATTTTGACAACTACATTATTCAACATGCCATTAAAGAAGATAAGCCTCTTCTCGCAATTTGTGCCGGTTTTCAATGTTTATGTAGCCTCTATTCCGACAAAAAGAAACCAAAACTCACCGCCATAGAGGGCGGCTCTCATCATTCCTATGGCAAAGATTATTGCCATACAAACTACATCTTAGAAGGTACCAAGCTACATAAAATTATCAAATCTGATCAAATTTTTGTTAACAGCGTTCATTATTACAAAGTAAATTTTCCGATGCATGATCTTATTATCAATGC
>CAMNFE010000022.1 GCA_946537195.1 uncultured Candidatus Saccharibacteria bacterium
TCTCTCGAGTGGAGTCGGGGGAGTTATTAGCAATAAAAGGAGTGTGTGAAGTGAAAAAAAGTAAGCTTCGTTACTTTGCGGCGTCGTTCCTGATGCTGTTAAGTACAGTAACCCCATTAGGGGGTGCTATTCCGTCTGCCTATTCGGCGGATGACTTGGGGGAGCCCATCACCAGTAAGGCAATTGAGTCGAACGGAGATGGTACATATAAAATTACATTGAGTGTGACCGGTAGATCTAGCTCAAGTACAGACAATAAAAAAGCAAACGTTGTAGTAGTCTTTGACTCCTCTGGTAGTATGCGTAGCACGACGTCGTCATATTCATACAGCGCAGCGGATCGTGGTAACTATCGTTTATCTAATGGCGACTATCTGTTGTTGTATCACAAGCGTAATAATGGCGGATGTCGCGAGATGCGCGCTAACGATAACGACGCAACAGCTTATCAAGACTCTAACTGTCAGCAGGCCTATACTGGAACGCGCTATTCACGTTCAGAGACGCAAAGCACACGTATACAAGTTGCAAAAGATGCAGTAAACGCTCTTGCGAATCAGCTTCTGACTTATAACACCACAACTGGTGTGTCTGATATGGTACAGATGGCTTTCATAGATTTTGCTTCCAACGTTAAAACTGGAACCACACACACGACTCCAACTACTAATTTGAATACTTTTAGAGGATGGGTGAATGCTACATCGGCGGATGGTGGCACAAACTGGGAAGATGCTTTAATCGCGGCAAATGGCGTTAGTTTTGGCGATAGCGATCCGGTTTATATAGTGTTTGTTTCGGATGGTAATCCGACTTTCCGCAATAGCCAATATAATAACAACGCAAATGATTGTAATGATGGCCATTATGAAGGCGTTTTTCCGAATCGGGTCTATGTTTGCGATCGTTACGGTACTGGTAATAGCGATCCTAATAACTGGAACTTAGGTGCCGCACAAAATGTAGCTACAACGATTGTAGGTGCAGGTAAAACACTTTATGCAGTTGGTACCTTCGGCGATGCGGATAATATGAGAAACCTTAACGCGAATGCTATTTATAAAGATGCTTCAGATCAAGATGCGCTAGAAGAGGCGTTTTCGGATATTGTTCAGGCAATTACAGATAGTCTTTCAATTACGAATGTCGTATTTGAGGATGGCGTTACAGGTATGACTGAGGCCGCAATTGACGGTAAAGCCGGTGATTTTGTATATACGAGGGACGGTTCAGTTTGGACCGATGCGCCACAGGCTACCTATGATGCGACTACGAAAAAAGTGAAGTGGGATCTTAAAGATACGATATTAAGCAATGGTGAGACGGCGACGATTAGCTTTAATGTCTATCCAAGCCAAGCGTCGCTTGATTTAGTCGCCGATCTTAATAATGGTAAAGTTAGCTATGAATCTTTGACGGATGCACAGAAAGCACAAATCATTAAGAATGGTAATACCTACACCTTAAAGACGAATACTGATTATCCAACTCTTAACTATAAGATTGTTAAAACCCATAAAGTTAACGGCGAAACTACTACTGAATATATTGATCGTCCGGAAATAAAGATTACAAACCCTCCAGCAGTAGCTCTACCTACTGATAAAGTAACGCTTGAGAAGATTTGGGAAGACTCTCTTGACCCATCTCAACGTGAAGAGATTTGTAAGGAAACCGTCAATGACGATGGTGAAACTGTTACGAATTGTGAAGTCGTAATGGACTTCTATAAAGACAATGTGAAATATAATACCGAACCAATTCATCTGAATAAGGACACGGATTGGAAGCTTGAAGATTATATTTCAATCGCACCAGGTTTGTTGGTTGAAGAGGGGCACGATGCATACGATGATACTCATCATCAAACGATTACCTTCAATGGCAAGAAGTATGCTATTTTGCGCGCCGGCCATGAGTATTACTTTGACGAACATGATATTAATAGTCACTATCAATTGACGAATTATCGTTATCATCCGATGGAGATTGCACAAGGCGATCGCACGGTATTAATGAACGTAAAGTTTATTAAAGATAATGCTGGTAATATTACTGGTATCGAATCGATGACGAAAATGGAACAAGTTTCCGCAACGAACACCATCAAGGGTGGTATTAACATTCAGAAGAAAGTTTTCGACGAGAATAATGTAGAAGTAACCGATTCTAAAGATCCTTTCCGGGTCAAGGTAACTTTGAAGAATGCGGATGGTTCGGATTATGCCGATACCGATTATCGTATTTACTATGGCGAAAATAACCCTTGCTACAGTACGAAGTGCGATGGCGTTTCTGACGATGATTTTGCAAAGCATCGTACTGGACACATTACACCTGGTACGGGTGTCGTAGAAGAAACCTTGTACGAAGGTGATACGATTCGCTTTGTAAACGTTGAAACTGGCGTTGTCTATGCCACTGAGGAAAATAATATTCCAAAGGGCTATTCTTTGATTGGTACGGATCATACAATTAAGTATGGAAAGAATGGCGAAGAAAAAACCGATACCGTTGCGAAAACCGACGGTGGCTTAAATTACTATGCGGTAGCTGGCAACTCGGCATCGACGGCCGTCATTAAGAACCGCTATGTTTCAGGCAATCTTGAGATTTCAAAGACTGTAGTTGTCGATAGTGGTAACCCGACCGCAGCACAGCAAAAAGAGTTCCGTTTCAAGATTAGACTCTATACAGACGCTACTAAAGCTACGGAATTAACAACGCCATATAAGATTGACGGTAGAGATCAGACATTGAAATCTGGCGATACATTTACCTTGAAGCATAATGAATCTATTAAGTTGCTCAAGTTGCCAGAAGGCGCCTACTACGAGATTGAAGAAGAAGGCGTATTTATTGGCGGTGAATTCAAAGAGTTTACTAATGAAAAGAACTATGGTTTTACCTCTAGGACCGCAACTAATAATACTGGTGTGATTGCAAAGAATGACACCAAGAACGCTGCCTTTACGAACACTTATAGCGTAAGTGGCGAGGTTGAAATCAAAGCCAAGAAAGACTTTAATAACTGGCGCAGCGGAGACGTCTTTACCTTTAATCTTAATGGTGATGGTTTGACGAATCCTTTGAGTGATACGGTCGAAAGTGCTGACGACGTCGCTATATTTAAAGTTAAAATTGAAGATACTAACAACCACAATTACGTAATTACTGAGGAAGAACTAAACGCTTCAAACTCGCGTGGCGGCATCGTAAATCAAACAGAGAATGGCGTTACGGTAACTGTTATTCCAACCGATAACGGTGATGGTACGCTCAGCTTTAAGACTTATTACGCTGATGAAGAAGCTGAGAATGGTGTAATTGTGAACCGCTATTCTGCTACCGGTAAAATTGAGCTTGGTGCAAGTAAGATTTTAACTGGTCGCGATTGGAAAGAAGGCGAACTTTATACCTTCACGCTCTTTGATTCTGAAGGTAACAAGATTGGCAGTCGCGAAGATGTTGGTTCGGACGGTTACTATTCGTTTGAACAAATTACCTATACCTTTGATGGCTCCGAAGAAAGCAAGACCTTTATCTATGTAATTCACGAAGATGACACAGATCTTCCTGGCGGTATTACGAGTTCTGGTGATATTACCGCAACCGTAACGGTTACGGATATGCATGATGGTACTTTGAAGACCGAAGTTGTTTACAAGAACGCAAAGGGTGAGGAAATCAACACGATTGTTAATACCTATTCCGCCAAAGGCGAATTTGCCTTTGAGGCAACAAAGGAATTGATCGGTCGCGATTGGAAAGACGGTGAGACCTTTACCTTTGCACTAAAGGATGAAGATGGCAATACGGTCGACACTAAGACTGTAAGCAAAGATAATATGAAAGCTGTCTTCAAGAACTTGCAATTTACGCAAGCGGATGCGGGCGAACACGTATATACGATCGTTGAAACTGGCACAATGCCAAGCGGTGTTACTAACTCCGGTGCAATCACGGCAACCTTGAATGTTTCTGACGATTCGGAAGGTAATTTAAGCTTCAAGGTTAACTATGATAAAGGGGGCAAAATTGTTAACACCTATGAAGCTTCCGGCGAGGTCGAACTTGAAGCTACGAAGGTACTTGAAGGTCGTGTCTGGCAAGAGGATGAAAGCTTTGACTTTGAATTGTCTGGTGGTAATTTACAACAAGCTGAAACCGTTTCCGTAACAGAAGCTAACCCAACCGCCAAGTTTAAGAAGATTGTTTATAGCGAAGCTGATGCTGGTAAGACCTATACTTATACAATCAAGGAGACTACTAACCTTGAAGGTATGAGCATTGTAAATTCTGGCAACATTACCGTAACGGTGAAATTGACGGATGACGGCAATGGAAAGATTGTTCCAGAGGTCAGATATTCGAAAGAGGATAAGATCATCAAGAATACCTATTCAGCAGAAGGTAGCGTAGTACTCGAAGCCGAAAAGAAGCTTGAAGGTCGTGAATGGAAAGACGGCGAAAGCTTTACCTTTGCTTTGAAAGACGCTGAAGGCAAAACCATTCAAGAAAAAGAAGTTACTAAGGATAATCTCAAAGCTGTATTTGACGAGATTAAATACACTAAGGTTGGTACTTATAACTACACGATTGAAGAAACGACCGCGATGACTGCTGGTATGAGTAACTCTGGTAAGATCGAAGTTACGGTTGAGGTTACTGATAACTTTGACGGTACTCTGACGGCAACGCCTACTTATAAGAACGACAATAAGTTGATTACAAATACTTATAAGGCATCTGGCGAAGTGACGCTCGGAGCTACTAAGGAGCTTGTTGGCCGTGACTGGAAAGAGGGCGAAAGCTTCACGTTCGAACTCTTTAAGGGTAATAAGTCACTTGGTCAAAAGACTGTAACTAAAGCTAATCCAAAGGCAGTCTTTGATGTAATCAAATATACAGAAGCCGACATTGATGCTGAGTACGAATATACGATTAAAGAAGTTGGTACGATGCCAAATAACGTAACTAGCTCTGGTGATTTAACTGTCTACGTAAACGTTATTGATAATGGTGATGGTACTTTGACAGCTGAGACCGATTACGTAAAAGGCCAAAAGATTGTTAATACGTACGAGGCAAGCGGCAAGGCTCAACTTGAAGCTACCAAGGAACTCGTCGGCCGTGACTGGCTCGATGGCGAAAGCTTCACGTTTGAACTCTTCAAGGGCGAAGAATCCCTTGGTGAAAAGACCGTAACTAAAGACAATCCAAAAGCCGTCTTTGACGAAATTCAATACACTGAGGCTGACGCTGGCAAGACCTATACTTACACGATTAAGGAAACAACTAGCCTTGAAGGTAAAAGTATGACTTCTTCCGGTGATATTACTGCAACGGTGAAGATTACCGATGATGGTGAAGGCAACCTTGAGACTGAAGTAACTTATACTAATGACGATAAGATTACGAATACCTACACGGCTAAAGGAAGCGTAAAACTTGAGGCTACTAAGGAACTCGTTGGTCGCGATTGGCTCGATGGCGAAAGCTATGAATTCGTATTGAAGAAGGGTGATAGTGAAATTGATCGCCAAACTGTCGATAAAGACCATATGGAAGTTAGCTTCGCAGAGATTGAATACACCGAAGCAGACATGAAGGACCAACCTTATACTTATACGATTTCTGAGGAAGGTACTTTGAAGCCTGGTCTAAGTAAATCTGGTGATATTACTGTAACGGTTACATTGACTGATGACGGTAAGGGCAATATTACGGCTGAGGCTGAATATACTAACGACGGCGTAATCACGAACACCTACAAAGCTAAGGGTCAAATTAATCTTGAAATCGAAAAGGAACTCGTTGGTCGTGACTGGCAAGATGACGAAGAATACACTTTCGCTTTGAAAGAAGACAATACTATCTATGATCGCCAGACTATTGACCATGATGGTAAAGCTAGATTCGAGAAGCCACTTGAATACACTGAAGCTGATGCCGGCAAGACTTATCACTACTCAATTGAAGAGGTGAGCGAGTTGCCATCTGGCGTAAGTAATTCTGGTATTGTCGGCGTTGATGTAACTATCAAAGACAAGGGTGATGGTACATTAGAGGTAACAGCCGAATACTCTAATGACGGTAAGATTGTTAATACATATAAGGCTGAAGGCAAGATTCAACTTGAAGCTACTAAGGAACTCGTCGGCCGCGATTGGCTCGAAGGCGAAAGCTTCACGTTCGAACTCTTTAAGGGTGAAGAATCCCTCGGCGAAAAGACTGTAACCAAAGACAATCTCAAAGCTGTCTTTGACGAGATTAAATACAATGAAGCCGACGCTGGTAAGACTTATACTTACACAATCAAGGAGACTACTAACCTAGAGGGTAAGAGCATTACAAAGTCTGGCGACATTACCGCAACAGTAAAGATCACAGATAATGGTGATGGTACTTTGAAAGCGGAAGCTACCTACACTAACGACGGCAAGATCACTAATACATATACTGCCGAAGGTAGCGCAGAGCTTCAGGCTACTAAGGAACTCGTCGGTCGCGATTGGCTCGATGGCGAAAGCTATGAATTCGTATTGAAGAAGGGTGATAGTGAAATTGATCGCCAAACTGTCGATAAAGACCATGAGGAAGTTTCCTTCAAGAAGATTAGCTACACTGAAGCTGATGCTGGTAAGACCTACACCTACACGATTTCTGAGGAAGGCTCAATGCCTGGCGTAACTAAATCTGGCGACGTTACCGTAACGGTCAAACTAACCGATGACGGTAAGGGCAAGATTAATGCTGAAGTTAGCTATACTAACGAAGGCAAGATTATCAATACCTATAAGACTAAGCCAGTTACGGTGGAAGTACCATTCACGGTTAATAAGGTAGTCGATGATCAGAGTAATAGCGGTAAGAATGCTGATGCAACGTTTAAGTTTGAACTTCTTGACGATAAAGGTCAATTGGTCCAGAGCAAAGAAGTAACCACTGAAGATTTGAAGGGTTCGGTTGCCTTTGACGCGATAACCTTCGATAAGGAAGGAACTTACGAATATACGCTCGTCGAAAGCAATGACGGTAAAGCAGGCTTTGAGTATGATGCAACTGAACATCAAGTTGTAATCAAAGTAACTGATGAGCCAGAAAAAGCTCAACTTGTTGCTAAGGTTACGATTGACGGTAAAGATGTTGGTGAAGTTGAATTCGATAACACCTACAAGGCTGAGCCGACTGACGTAGCGATAGATATCGAAAAGGTCTTGACTGGCGTTGATCAGAATCTAGCAAAAGAATTTGAATTCGAGCTTTCCGACAAAGATGGTAAAAAAGTTCAATCAATTAAGATTAAAGGTTCTGGTACGGCTAAATTTGATGCATTGAAGTTTGAAAAAGTCGGTACCTATACATATACCGTTAAAGAAATTAACGGTGGCGCTAAGGGTTATACCTACGACTCATCCGTTTATACTGTAACAATTAAGATTAGCGATCAAAGAGCTAAGCTAGTTGCTGAAGTAAGTTACGAAAAGGATGGCGAGGAAGCTGAAGCGATTGTGTTTGAAAATAGCTATAAGCCAGAAGACGTAATCTATGGTTGTCCAGAATGTAAAGTACCGATTGCAGCCAAGAAGGTTCTTGAAAAGCGCAATCTAAAAGATAATGAATTTAAGTTTAATGTCTATCTCGACGGCGACTTGATTGCTACTGGTCGTAACCTGGCAAACGGCAAGATCGTACTCGACAATGGAATTACGCTTGATGCAGCTGGTACTTATGAGTTCACAATTAAGGAAGATACGAGCAATCGTCAAAAGGATATTACCTATGATGAAAAGGAATATTCATTCACGGTAGTAGTCGAAGATGATGGCGAAGGCGAACTCAAAGTAGTTTCCGATACGAGCGGAAATGTAACCTTCAAGAACAAATACAATGAGCCTGGTCGTGGCAATACTCCGCCAAAGGTACCATATACCTACGATGGTGTATTGACCTCTGTAGCTACACTAGCTATTTCGATTATCGGTCTCCTAGGCGGCGCTCTTGGTATTAAGCGTAGCCTAACCAAAAAAGAGCAGTAGTTTTACTACTGCTCTAGGGTGGGTTTTTTGATGCCTTGTATCACGGATGAATATAAGATAGAAAAGTGCTATAATCTAGATACTATGGCAAAGATGGAAGATATTGTAAGTCTATGTAAACGTCGTGGTTTCATTTGGCAAGGATCAGATGTCTATGGCGGTATGGCTGGGACCTGGGATTTTGGTCCATTA
Organism: uncultured Candidatus Saccharibacteria bacterium; assembly: GCA_946537195.1. Classification (GTDB taxonomy): domain Bacteria; phylum Patescibacteriota; class Saccharimonadia; order Saccharimonadales; family Saccharimonadaceae; genus UBA2834. Next base: position 8,235 of record CAMNFE010000022.1, read on the forward strand.
GGCGTAAACCTAAAGAAAAAAATTATGGATGCCTGGTGGCAATATTGGGTAGAAGAGCGCGAGGACATGTATGGCGTTGATGCAGCCATCATTATGAATCCGCAAGTTTGGCGTGCTTCTGGCCATACCGAAACATTTAATGACCCGCTTGTAGAATGCAAAGAGTGTCACAATCGTTTTCGTGCCGATAAAATTGCGGACGGAATTTCTGAGCACGTAACGACGGAAGAATTCCATGCTTTGAACATAAAATGTCCAAATTGCGGTAAAACAAACTGGTCAGAAATTAAACAGTTTAATGGTATGTTTAAGACTAGTGTCGGTACTGATCCGGACAATATCGCTTATTTGCGACCAGAGACTGCTCAAGGTATCTTTACGAATTATAAAAATGTAGTGGATACGATTTATCCAGATTTGCCGTTTGGTATTGCGCAACAGGGGAAAGCTTTTCGTAACGAGATTTCTCCACGTGATTTTATTTTCCGTTCGCGTGAGTTCTCGCAAATGGAAATTGAATATTTTGTGGATCCAGAAAGCTGGGAAGAACATTTTGAGAAATTGCTTGCCGGTTGTCATGATTTCCTAGAAAACCGTATGGGTTTAAAGAAAGAGAATATTCATGAATTAGATGTACCGGCGGAAGATCGTGCACATTATTCGAAGCGTACAATTGATATTGAATTTGATTATCCGATTGGTCGCGAGGAATTGATGGGGATTGCTTATCGTACAGATTTTGACCTTGGCAATATTCAGCGCGAAAGCGGTAAGAATATGGAGTATATCGTGAAAGGTGGTGGCAAACGCTTCGTTCCTCATGTTATCGAGCCTTCAATGGGTGTCGAGCGTCTCGTAATGGCGGTTCTATGTACTGCATATGCGGAAGATGAGATAAATGGCGAAAAACGCATACTCTTGAAGTTATCAGAAGAATTGGCGCCTTATCGTTTCTGTGTGTCGCCGCTTTTGAAGAATAAACCGGAACTCGTAAAGAAAGCCCAAGAAGTATATGCAACTCTAAGAAAGAAATATGGTAACGTTACCTGGGATGATTCGGGAAATATTGGCAAGCGCTATCGCAAACAAGACGAGATTGGTACGCCAAAGTGCATTGTAATTGATTTTGATACGCTCGAAGATGATACAGTAACTGTACGAGACCGTGATACAACCAAGCAGGAACGTGTAAAGATTTCCGAATTGTAAAAGTTACAAGAGGGCAAAAGGGTGCGGCAAGACATATTTACCGAATGCCAAAAACGGATTAGCGCTAGTTATCAAGATGGCATACTTTCGAAGGCGAAAGCGAATGAATTGTATGCTGATTTACAGACGAAGATAGAACAAAAACGAAAACTAGACTTAGATTTTGCTGTCGGAAAAATTGAGCCGAAACTATATAACGAATGGGACGCTAGCATTCGACGTGACGTAGTAAGGATTTCTGAACAAATAGACGAAATAATGATACGTCGGATGAAAAAGAGAAAGCAAAAAGGATACTTTTTGCTTGGTGGGATCGTCGCAGCTGGATGTCTGATATATGCTGCTTTTGCGGTGCCGCAGTATCTTCATGCGCAGCGTACAATCGCTGGAATTCCTGAACCAATCCAGGAATTATTATCTGAGTCAGAGGAGAACCAAAAGACAATTCATTGGAACGACTGTGAGATTCGCCTGAACTATCTAGCATCATACGATATTAAAGGGCTCGTAGTGGAGCTTGATGACTATGATAATAAAATAGGTGGTTCGGATACGTTCGATAGGGCAATACCGCGCGATTTGAGTTTAGCTTGGGGTAAAGCGGCAGAGTATAAGACTAGCTTTAGGTGGTCTCATGGCGGCAGGGCGCTCAAACAAGAATATGATTATGATGTGCTGAGGGAATTGCATCTATCTGAGCATGATATTGTCGCGTCGGCATCGAATAACCATATTATGACTGACGATAAAGAATTGTATAAAAAATTAAAGCGCGTACGAAGAGGCGACTATATAGAGATGAAAGGATATCTAGTAGCCGCTACGATAATAGACGAAAAAAATGGCGATCAGTATGATATTCGCTCAAGTTTGACGCGCGATGATTATTCGACGAGTGTATTGGACCAAAAAACCAGCTGCGAAGTCATGTATATTACTAGCCTCGAATGGTTAGATTAGTTTTTGAGCCATATCTAATCTTTATGTTGCTTTTTTGAAGCTGGGGCGGCTGATTTGGCGCGTTTTTCTTCTTGGAGCTTTTCTTTTGGGGATTTTTTATGAGGCTTGTTGACGTTTTCTTTTGGTTTAGGGGCAAAGTTTGGAATAATGGAGCGCAACTGGCTGACTAACTTGTGGCGGGCATGTCTACTGAACACTTTATCAACGAGCCAGCCTGGATTTGGCTTAGAGTTTTTCTGAGTAATAATCTCAACGACATCGCCTTGTTTGAGCTTAGTCTTAAGGTCGACCATTTTACCGTTTACGATGGCGCCAGTACATTGAGCGCCAATTTCGCTATGGAGACGATATGCAAAGTCGAGAGGCATAGAACCTTTTGGTAAATCGATAATGTCACCCTTTGGCGTATAGACGAATATTTTATCGGCGAATAAATTAAGCTTGAGTTTTCGTTCGTCGATTTTTTCACCTGAGGCAAGTTTGGCGGCTGATTCCTGCAGTTCTCTAATCCAATGAAGATTGGAAGGGAGCTTACTAACACGACCTTCGGTATAGGCGGAGGTAAGCTTTTGCTCATTATAGAAGAAAGTTGCGGCAAGACCGCGCTCGGCGTAGTCGTGCATTTCGCGCGTACGTATCTGGAATTCTACGATTTGCTTGTCGTTAGTGATGACAGTTGTATGAAGTGATTGATAGCCGTTTTGCTTAGGCATAGCGATGTAATCCTTGACGCGACCGTCCATGGGATGGAAGAGGGAATGAATGATGCCTAAAACGAGGTAACAAGTAGTCGTATCTTCTACGATGAAACGGAGCGCAATAATATCATAAATGCGGTCAATGTTTTGGTCGTATTTAGCAAGTTTCTTATGGAGGGAGTAAATAGATTTTACGCGGCCGTCACATTTATATTTAATATGTTCTTTTTTAAGAGCCTGCTCGACGGCGTCTTGGGCGGCTTTAAGCTTTTTGTCTGCCTTTTTGAGACGATCAGCAGTGAGTTTTTTGAGCTCTTCGTAGCGTTTTGGATTGACGTACATGAAGCTCGTTTCCTCAATTTCGACGCGAACGCGACCCATCTGGAGACGGTCGGCTAAAGGCGCAAATACTTCTAGAGATTCTTTAGCAATTTTCTTTTGTTTATCTGGCGGTAAGGCGCCGAGGGTGCGAAGATTATGGAGACGGTCTGCGAGTTTAATAATAAGCACGCGAATATCTTGACCGGTGGCAATGAGGAGTTTAAGTAGATTGTCGCCAGTTTTTGGAAGGTATTCGTCAAGGTCTTTCATGCCTGAGCGGGCTTTACTCAGTTTCGTGACGCCATTAACAAGAAAAGCTACATCTTTGCCAAATTGTTCTTCAATATCTTTAAGAGTAAGCGGGGTATCTTCGACGGTGTCATGCAAAAGGCCAGCGATAATAGTATCCTCATCCATATTCCATTCTTCGAGGATCTTCATAACGGCGAGCGGATGGATAATGTATGGTTCGCCCGTCTTGCGAAGTTGGCCTTCGTGAGCTTTAGTAGCTACTTCGATTGCCTTTTTGATACGTGGCGTCGTTTTGCTCATAAGGATATTATAACAGATAAGGTTTTTGGAAAAAGCTTATGGTATGATAAAAGGGAAGGAGAGTAAATGAACGAGGACAACCAAGAACAGCAAATGAAACCAGAGAATCAAAGAGATACGATGGATGTTTTGTTGGACATATCGATAGTTATCTGTGCCATACTCGGTGGTTTACTGCTCTTAGCTATGTTATTGTTGTCGTCTGCCTTATTATTTTTCGCTCAAGCGTTTACCGCGCTGTTTGCTAACGGCACCTCTAATAGCATTGCTACTGGTGGTAACGTTGCGCTTGGACTAGGATCGGTACTATTTGTTCCGCTATTAGTAATAGCAGTAGTAGCGATTTCAAATATAAGACGTGCGATTGGATGGTATAAGGGTCTTAGAGTTTCGGATTTTAACGGATGGCTTGCGTCGATCGGAATGATACTTTTTACTATCGGTGGTTTTATTGGCGCGCTTAGTGCTGGTAGTGCTGGCCCGACAGGGTATAGTGGAGGGACGATAGTTTCGATGGTTTTCGATACTATCCCGTTCGCGTGTGCCGTTATAACGACGATTGGCCTTGTGACTCGCCCAGTAAGAAAAGAGACGAATGGAGAAAAAACTGTAAACATCGATAGTGTTTCGGCAGAAGTGGCAACACATGCGTTGGGACATGAAGCTCCGACGGCAGCCGAGACGAAAACTGAGAAAGATTTACCTCCAATGCTAAATGCCGATCCTGACGCTGCAGAAGCGCCGGTAGGAGCTGTAGGGCACAAAATAGTAACTGGTACGCCGGTCTTGGCCGAGGGTGCAGCGAAGGCGGCAGAAGCACCCGAAACGACATCGGATAATCAACCGCAGAACGCAGATCAACGGTCTGCGCAGGAAGTGCCCGAGATAAAGAAACTATAAAACAGGCATAAAAAAGGAGGACAAATGGGCGAGATTGATAAGGAAGAAGAGAAGTTAGACTCTATAAATAAAGGTACCGACAAGACGAAAACTGCCATTAGTAAGATGATGACAAATGTCGGAATGATTATTATTGCTTTCTCCGTGTTTTTTCTGTTTTGTCTGACGATAGGAATAATGAGGGATGGTTTTCAAATTGAGCTTGTTGTGTTTCTAGCGGTATCTATCCTAGCGCTTTTAATTGGGATATTGTTAAAAAAAGAATTCGGGAAAAATTTGCCGGAAATGACGGAAGCGGAGAAGAAAAGGCTTCATTATGAAATGTTGCATAAAGCTGGGAAAAGATTAGCTGGGAGCTGTATTTTTCTGTCGGTTTTAGTAT
>CAMNFE010000023.1 GCA_946537195.1 uncultured Candidatus Saccharibacteria bacterium
GAGCGTACGATTCACATTCGTAAGGTCACTGGTTCGAGCCCAGTAAGGCCCACCACAGTTAGCTTATTCTAACCCACCCATGAATTGTGCATTTTGTCAAAATGTAACAGGGGTGGATTTTTTATTTTGCACAAAAATCTGAAAGTTTTGATTAAAGTTGAGCAATTAGGCCTCGCTATATCTATCGTTTGGCAAAAACTATGCCTTAATCGCCGTCCGCAATCCACTCTTTTAGCGCGGCTATGTTTTCTTGCCCCAGGCCAGCTAGAAGTTTTCTCGTAAACTCTTCTGCATTTGAGCTACTCTCTTTTGCTGCTCGCAATTCACTTTCGTGACCGCCCAGGTATTTCATGACGCGTTTTCCAATCTCTTCGGTTTCGTAATAAGACCAAACTTCATCTAGCAAGGCGCTCATCTCTTGCTCAACCCGACCCGAAACAGGATTATCTCGATTTTCCCAAAACTCCTTTACCTCGTCGGAAACCTCCCTGTCGTCGTGTCTGTCGGTCGGTTCACCATAAATATCCGTTCGCACCAAATAGATTGGCACATCGAAGAATAACGCCGCCTTTTTGGCTTCGTCGCTTATTTGTTCTTGTGAGCTTCCAAAAACTACGATCGAATCAGGGAGCGTATCACCTTTTAGTTCAACTTCATTCCAGGGAGTAAGAGTATCCGCAGTGCCAGTTGCCGCTAATAGCTCATCCGGATTCATGACACGTTCTTTATACTGCCCCATTTTGCCAATATCCCTGAGTACTCCATGATCCGCAGGCGCCGCGCTCAAAAAATTGCCTTTTCCAAGATTATTAAAGCCAAAAACCAACCCTTCCTTGTCGAATAGATTGATCTTTTTATCGGAAATTAAAGAAGTAGAAATATACTCTCTAGAAGAGTTAACCCATTTATGTAAATCAATCTCTCGCGACGAACCTTCGAGCGATTGGCCAACCGCACCGATGACCGAGACAAGCATCTTAAACTCCGAACCAGCAAATTCATATCCATCGATTTTTTGGCCATCGAATTCAGTGGAGAATTCCGTTATACCCTCTCGCTCTGTACTCTCTTCTTCATATGGCCTAGATAATTCTGATTGGTACTGTGCCTCAGCTTCGGATCGAACCTTCTCTCTATTGGCCCTCTTCGTATCCAAGGCTATCTCCATTGCGGACTTTCCGCCATTGAATGGTGGAAATTCTCCCGGGTTTTGCCAAGACGTGCCCCCGGCCGGCGATTCCTCGCTACCGACTACTCGCTCTGATGAATTAATCATTAGTGCCCATGTCGCTTAAAATCATATTTTCATAATAGGATAATCGCCCCAATAGCGCCAGTACGGTTTCACATACTCAAGATTGTTAGCGAAAATCTACAACATGATGCCGAAATTCTGGCTTAAGCTGTCCAAAATATCGGCCTAAATTATAGTTTTAACTTTGCAAACTAAGGCCCACCAAAAACCAAGGAAAAATACCAGTGGGTATTTTTTTGTTAGTCTTCCGACAGAGTATACGACTCACCTAAGAACGCAAGACATGCATTATAATAGTTTTATAGGCATATGAAGCATAATATGCGAAAAAACAGCCATTAACTGCAAGGACGAGAACGGAAAGAGGAAATAATGCTAAAAGACAAAGAGGTTATCATCTTTGACTTGGATGGTACTTTAATCGATTCAGTAACCATCTTTAATGAAATCTATGCCGCTTTAGTGAATATAATATCCGGCAAAACAGTACCCGCTGAACAAATCCAGAACGACTGGGATGAATTCATTCATGCGAATAGCGATAGCGACGTATTATCCGATGGCTTTCTTCTCTTCCTGAATAAAAAATACAACGACAAAGAGATTAATCTCGATGCGCTAAGAAAACAATATAGCGACATAGAGTTTGACTACATCACAAATAAAGTCAAATACAAAGAATATGCAAAAGAGACAATTGAGCTATTAAAGAAAAAGAATTACAAATTAGTATTGGCAACGATTTCTCCTAAATCTACGCTTGATATTTACAATTACAAAAATACTAATCTTAATTCCCAATTTAAGATATACGAATCTTTCGATTTAGTCCTTTCGCAAGATGACGTAAAAAACAAAAAACCCGATCCGGAAGTATACTTAACAGCCATAGATAAGATGAATGTTCAAAAAAACAAATGTTTGATTATTGAAGATTCCCTGGAGGGCGTGAAGGCCGCAAACAATGCTGGCATAGATGTCTTAAACATTGTTGATAAAAATATGTTTGCTACGCAAGAGCAAATAGATAATCTAAGCACCTATAAGCTTGATAGTCTAAAAGATTTTTATGAATTATTAAAGTCAGAAGCCGAAGACTAGTAACTACGATATACTAGCCTCCTTCCGACCTAAGCCGGCATAAGCTTTATCTTAATTATGTTTATGATGCATTATACTAATATTAAATGACGAAAAATGTAGCTATGTCTTTGAAGATTTTCGCATTAAGCTTCTTTTTCTGTGGTTTTTTCTCTATCCAGGACGCCAGTGCCGCTCAAAGACTAAATTCGACGACATATCTAACCTTGAATGCCTATGGTGTTCAGTCCATGACAATTACGCCATCATACTGGGCGTTCGTCAGGGGACATAGCGGTTCTATACTCTTATATAGTCGCAGTTCAAAAAAACAGGCCCATTCTACAGATATAAAATCGCAGTGCGACGGCGATGATATCACCTACTACTCAAAAAACAAAGAGCTGATCGTCTACCCGGGGTGCAGGTATAAGGCTGATAGCTCATTAAAATATATCGGAATGACTAAGATTCATTCTTCGTCGGGTCATGGGGTTATATCTTATGCTAAGGATGGTGATTATTTTGTAGTTGGCTCTCGTAGTAAGGTTAATGTTTATTCTGATATTATCAACAATAGTAAAAAAACTGCGACATATGAGACGCATGGCGAGCCAAACGGGTCACTAGTATATAAGGGCGTATTGTATCGAGTCTCTAATTCTGCAGTCCTGGCCTATGACCTGGATAAAAACGGTAAGCTACTTGGCGAATGGACGACGGATGCCCATAACCATTGTCAGGATATGGACGTCGATGAATCTGGAAATATCTATATTCTTTGTCTTGGGGGCAAATCAGAGGTGCGAAAAGTAAAAGGTCCTGAATCTTTTGTTAAACTTTTTAAACGAAACTATAACGCCGTTCCAGATAGTGGCGGAAAAAGCGGTGGAAATAGTGGCGGAAATAGCAGCGGAAATAGCAGCGGCTCGGAAAAAAAGGAACCAGAAGTCCAAATTGCACCGACACAGGAAAGACAATGTGCTGCGATATTGAGCTTTTGGTGCTCTTCCGCAGAATCCGACGGTGAAGGGACTATAAAAAACATAATAAAATTCGTGGTGGATACGATGACTATCGGCATCTCTGTAATTGGCACAGTCGGCATCATTTGGTCAGGCTATCTAATCATGACGGCGAGAGATAATGCGGAGCAGATTAAAAAAGCCAAGAATCGCATCATTGAAATCGTGATCGGTTTAATCCTCTGGGTATTATTAGCGTTATTAATCACATTGCTCTTGCCCACTGGCAGTGATATTGTCGGCTTCCTTCCGGCCTAAACTATTCAAAATGTAACAGGGGTAGATTTTTTATTTTGCACAAAAATCTGAAAGTTTTGATTAAAGTTGGGCAATTATTTTTATCTATTTAGCAAGGGATAGTTAAGTCGGCGGCGAGAGTAGAAAAATAATAAAAGCTATTTCAATACGCCGTTCTTCATGTCTTGGAAAATGCCAGGAGTATTAGAGAGTTCATCGAAAGTACCCCTTTGAGCTATCTTGCCTTTATCTATCACGATTATCTCATCGCAATTTTGCAATGTGGTAAGTCTGTGCGCAATAGATATAATAGTAGTGCCATATTCTTCTTTTAATTTTTCAATTTCTTTTTGTACGTGTTTTTCAGAAGTGTTGTCAAGTGCAGAAGTTGCCTCGTCTAAAATTAGAATCTTTGGCTTACGTAGAAAAATGCGAGCAAGCGCGATACGCTGGCGTTGTCCGCCAGACAGGTTTCTGCCTCCTTCCGAAATTGCAAAATCATATTTCTTAGGAAGATTATTGATGGTATCTTCAAGGTTTGCGCTTCTTGCAGCGGCCGAGATCGCTTCTGGAGAAATTTTTTCTTCCAAACCATAGGCGATATTGTCAGCAATAGTTCCAGCCACTAAAAATGGCGTCTGCGGAACCAGAGCTATAGATTTCGCAATCTCCGCACGGCTTAGTTTGGCAAGGTCTATGCCGCCAATTTTAATCTCACCATTTGCTTGCTCTAGTTTATCGATTATCTTGATGAGTGTCGACTTTCCGCAACCGCTTGGTCCGACTACGCCAATAAATTTTCCTTTATCAATCTCCAAGTTAATATCATTCAATATCTTCTTGTCGGGATTTTCGTCGTAGCCCATTGTGACATGTTTTAATAGAACATCGTTATTAATGATTTCGTCAAAATATTTGTCGTTCGTTCGATACGAGAAGTCTTTAGGTAACTCTGCAATCCTAAAATAATCATCCGCAAGAACTCTGCACTCGGATAATTCGTCTAGAATTCTATGTAGTTCGCGAAGTGGAGCGGTCAATTGAGTGAAACATAGATAGACGGTCAAGATAGCACCTACCGCAATAACACCCTTAGAGGCAAGTATTACAGAAATAGCAATAACTAAAACGGTAAAGACAGCTTCATTGATAAACTTGACGCAATCATAAAAAGCCATAGACTTATGGTGTTTCATTTCTCGCGCTCGCAACACACTCGATTTATTCTCCACGCGCGACACTTCCATGTCTACACTATTCAGAGAACGGATAGTTTCAATACCGCCAAGTAACTCAACCATAGTTCCGTCCATTTCGGCTTTTTGCTCCATTAGATCAACGCGTATACCACGCTGAGTCTCAATTTGTCTCCAAACAATAAAAAGACCGACCGGTATGACCGCAATAATAAGAAGTGCGATCAGCGGGGGGAGTTGCGAAAAAATTACGACAATTGCAGCAATGCCAGTAGCTGTGGCGGGAGCAAAATCCATAAATACTAGTTTTACAAGCTTAGACACTCCTTCTATACTGCGGTTGAGGCGGCCATGGATATTTCCTGTCATATGTTTGCGAAAATACGATAAAGGCGCCATCATCAGAGCGCTAGACGCTTTTGTTCTAGCCCTAAGCTCTACTTTTGTCGCAACGCCTTCGACCATTAACCGCCTGATTACTTTTATGATTTCATTGGAGACGGTGACTACTAGAATCACTAGTAGAATAGGAATGACTGACGCGAAAACTATTTCATTTTGAGCTAGAACTTTGTTGGTAAGATAACCAATGGCTAGTGGAGTAATTTGACTAAGAATTGCCGACAATCCAAGAAGCAGTAAAACTAACAAAAAACTTATCTTCTGTTTTTTGTCTAAAATATCATATATTTTTTTAAATAATGATTGCTTCATGCATCCATCATAACATGAGCGCTTTAGAGGCACAAAAATACCCCGAGCATATAGCCCGGGGCTCCTCCTTATTATATTTTTACTGAACTAAAAAGTTCAGATGCTTCTTATAGTGATAGTCAGAGAGATAGATCCGTCCATCTTCGAGAATTTCGCCTTCGTGCACAGGGTCGCCAGGATTATACATCCTATAGGCATACCCTTCAGGGACGTCTTGCATCTCAAATCGCCTTGCGATATCCAGGAGCATATCCTGGGCAGTCTGACCAACAAAGGGAACCGTAATATATGCCGTATGGTCATAGTAGGTGTCCCAGGTGTTTACAGTAACATTCGGAATCTGCTTAAGGCTCTCAAGAATTTCCTTGTTACGATCTGACAAGTAGATATCCTGAATACAGATCCATGCCCGGCCTTCTTTAAGGTCGTCAGTGTCACATACCATGAAGGTATAGACGTTTTTTCTCCAGAGTTCCTTACATGCCGGAATACACTCCGGCACAATGTACTGCTCTGAATGAGCTTCGACATATTCCATACCTGTCGGTAAGTCACTCTGATACTCATCCGGAACTGGTAAAATACCTAGAGCAATACGTTCCTTATTTTCTGCCTCTCGCTTTGCCTGAATCTCTTCTTCGGAGATAGTCTCAAAACCTAAAAGTATCCTGTATTGACGTTTTAATTCTTCGTTGTCTCCAAATTCTTCTTCAATCCATTGTTCTGTCATAGTCACTTCCCCATCATTACCGACAGTATTGTCGATAAAAGTTCCAAACGATTCATCAATGTTATCTTCAGTAATAGTCATGATTGAATTATCCATGCTATATATTCCTCCCACAAAAAACAACAACAGTATCTATATCTATATGAAATTTTAGGCAAAATACCTAAAACAGAATAATCAGTACGCCGGTAATAGGCAAAGAAGGAGTCTTCTCTCTGCTTCAACTTCTTAATGTGCCCACCTCTTCGGTGATAAGTTTTTGAGATTAATTCCTCAATGTCTATAATTATAGCATATATACACGATATTGTCAATGTAAAATAACTCGTTTAAGCCTTGGAGAAAGTTCGTCAATATGAGAAATATTATTTGGCGACGATTTCGCCGTCGTTGAGAATCTTAGCGTTTGAGCCGTCCCAAGATAAGATTTCGTTGATTTTTTGAATGCGTTCATTACCAGAGAGTAAGCTCGTATAGACGTTTTGCTGTTGACCAGGTAGAAAATAAAATTTTACCCCGCCTTTCGCTAGAAATTTAATCTGCAGAATGCCCGTGTCTTCAGTATCAGTATTAAAAATGAAATCGCCAAGGTTATATACGATTGGCTTGCCGCCGTTATAATCGATTCCCTGCAATGTATGCGCATGGCCGCCAACGATAATGTCTGCGCCGGCATTGAGATAATCTTTGGCGGTAGTCTTTTGAACTTGCTCTAGCCGATGCGATAATTCGGTACCCCAGTGAACAATAGCTATGACATAATCGCTATTTGCCTTGGCTTCTTTGATGGTTTTTATGAATTCAGTTGTGTCATAACAGAGTAAAACACCGCCGGTAGTAGCCGTTGCGCCAGGCGTATCAATACCGCCCTTTTCAGCGCGCGTAGCATTAACAAAAGCGACGCGATTACCGTCTGGCAGAGTCAGATAATATGGCTTTTTAGCCTCATCTAGGTTTTTACCAGCGCCAACGTATGGCATTTTGATAGACTTAAAGCTTTCTAGCATATCATTAAATGCAAGTGGGCCAAAATCGTAGACGTGATTATTTGCAAGTGTCACCATATCAACGCCCATATCGTTATATATCTTTAATCGTTCTGGCTTAGCGCGAAAAGTGTAGTATTTACCAGGGGTTTTGGCGCCACGATTGCTGACGGTAAATTCGCTGTTTGCGACCATAAAATCGCTCTCGCGCATAATTTTGAGCACTTCGTCCGATAAAATGCCATTTACCCCTTTACCGCGACTGTCATAATATGGCATCACTTCCCAGTTATCCGCAAGAGATATATCGCCAACGATGCTGATCGTGTAATCTTTATCCGGCTTAACCGCATCACTAGGTTTTACTGTGCCAATTTGCGTTTCCGAATAAGACGATCTGAAGAAACTCAATCCCGAAAAAACGAGTAGTGCCACGACTAATACCGCTACTGCGCAACCGGCAATTCGAACACCTATCGAGCGACCTCTCTTCATTAATATCATTATATCTTATCTTCACGTATGTTATAGTCATCATAGAAGCATAAGCATTTTAATACTATGAAAAAGAGCACCAAAAAACCCTTAAAAAAGACAAAGAAATCATCAGAAAAACACCAAATAGAGGCAAAAGACGTAGCAATCCAAATAGGATTAGCCTTGTATTTTACAATTTACTTCATCGCGCATCATTATCTTGGTGTCTATAACACGAGGTGGATTTTTTATGCGGGAATTGCCGCGTTAGTTATCTATATCCTCTGCCATAAAGAGAAAAAGAAAGAAAAATTTGCCGAAGGATTCTGTTTTTATAAGGTGTTTTTGCTCTATGTGATTGGTTGTATGATTGGCGTGTATTACGAGGAGCTATTAACATTTAGCGGTACTGGGCAATGGTTATCGAGACAAGGTATTATCTATGGACCATTTAATCCGGTTTACGGTGTCGGCTTCTTAGCCTTTATACTTTTACTTTGCCGTAATCTAGAGCGCAAATGGTGGCTAACATATATTTACTCCTGTTTTATTGGAGGAGCGGCCGAAATCGCTACGAGCTTAATTAGTGAGTATATCTTCAAGGTAAACGCCTGGGATTATTCCGATAAATTCTTGAATATTATGGGTAGGACGACGGTTCCGTTCATGCTGTTCTGGGGTATTGGCGGTTTAATTTTCGTAAAAGTAGTCTTCCCAGCTCTTTCTAAGCTAATCGAACTCATACCAAAGCGCATTGGTAATCTTATTATGCCAACTTTCCTAATTTTCATATTAGTAGGCCATATCACCTCTTATTCTGCCCTGTTCCGATATGGTACCAGAAACGAAGGCAAACCGGCCTCTAATGCCCTAGAAGTAGTGTTGGATAAGTATTATCCTGACGACTTAATGAAGCAGTATTACGAAAATTCAGTCCACGGCAAGATTGAAAACTAGAGATTAATGCGCGAAATTTCAAAATCGGCAAGTTCGACAACTTTTTCTTTATCGTCGAGCTTAATTGTGACTTCTTGAGGCTTACTGGAAATATTAGCTATTACAACCTCGTAGCCAGTTTTAGTTTTTCTAGCAATCGAAACTACATCTTTAGAATCATAATCGCAACGTATAATATTGCTACCAGCTGGGAATAGCTTTGCGATTTTCTTTAAGAAATCAAAGATCGGCGTAAGGATAAAATCATCTTCCGCTTCATTCAAAATTACCGGGCTTTTAGTGTAGTTTTTGCAATAATTTGGCCCGCCCTGCCAAGAAAGGAGCATATTCCAATCAATCCAAGCACTGGCGCCACAGTTAATGTCCAAAAAGAGCTCGTAGCAATAAAGCTTTGCGGCTTCTGTCCACTCTTTTTCATCGTAGGGCGAGAAATAACAGCACATTTCAGAGCTGACAATTATTATATCTGGATATTTTTGTCGCACTTTCCACATTTCATCTGGAAAAGTACCGTCGTACCAGTGATAACAAAGACCAGCTATTTTTTCTTTTTCACCATATTTCGTAACAAACTTTCCCTTAAAAAGACGGTCCGCTACCTCTGTTAATTTCTCTTTATTGTGGTCCCAAAGAAGAAGTTGTATATCGAAATCGTCTAACTCTTTAGCAAGATACTTATATGCTAGTTTACGCTGCGCACGATAAGAATAGGTGCAATATTCCCAAATTTGAGTCGCAAAAGGTTCATTTTGAGGCGATAAATAATCAATTTTAATACCTTCTTCCGCATAAGCTTCCAGCCACTTACGGATATACTGCGCATAGCGTGCATAGCGCCAGGGTTTTAAATTGCCGCCAAAATACGGTCGACACGAAAACTTAAGACAAGACGGCGGTGACCATGGGCTAGCAAGAAATTTGAGTTCCTTTTTTCGAAGTATTTCCTTAAGCATCGGCAACACCCACTGACGATCATGCTCGATTGAAAAATCAGATAAATCAGTCCTCTTTGTATATTCATATGGTTCAAGACAAAAATCGTTACTACCGATACTAATGCGGCCCCATTGATAGTCGAGGCCGTTTTTACCATAGTAAGCGCTAAGAAGTTTTTGTTGTTTTTGAGTACTAAGTTTCGAGAAATTATACGCCGTAGCTTCAGTGATTGCGCCGCCCATGCCCTGCCAAACGCCCAATGGAATATCTTTTCGGACAATAATCTCTGTACGCATCGTAATTATATTCTATCATTGTGGTCAGAATGAAGCGCTTAATAGTAAAATAAAATAATAAAAAGTTACGCGTATGGATAAGTTGTTTCTGATTTTGTTAGTCTCAATGCTTCCCGTAGTAGAGTTACGAGGAGCTTTGCCAATTGCGGCCGGAATGGGCTTGCCAGAGATACCTTCATTGCTCGTTGCGATGATTGGTAATTTAATGTTAATGCCCTTTGTTTTTATCTATGCGCAGCGTTTTTTGGAGTGGGGATCGCACAAAAAGTACCTTTCAAAGTTTTGCAATTGGCTCATCAAAAAAGGCCGTCGTTGCGGCGAGAAATTGCATGCCAAAAAGAGTTCTAGTATCTATCTTGCGCTAATTCTATTCGTAGGTATTCCTATTCCTGGCACTGGTGCTTGGACGGGCACAATAGCGGCAAGTTTTCTTGATCTAGATTTCAAGAAGTCCATCGCTTCAATTACGTGTGGAGTCCTTTTAGCTGGATTAATTATTTTTAGTTTATCCTTTGGTACAGTAAATATGTTATTCTAGTCGCGCTTTGTCATCTTAGCTAACAAAACATTGCGATAATGGCGCGAATCTTTGTCACAGGTTGAAAGAATGATAATCTTGGTATTCTCATCCATTTCGACTTTGCGAGATTGCTTCGAGAAGGAGCGAACCTCACTAATAACCTTGGCATTATTGCCATTTTTATTACTATCGTGATTATAGATGGAAGTACGATTAATATCGATAACGGCGAAGTCTGATATTTCAAGATCGTAAGTGCCGTCCTCTGTATATAGGACGCCTGTTTTATGCTGGTCGAAATATTCTTTATCTTCAAACATAGAAATGCCGCCAAACATATTTTGGCCGTCCATACGGTGACCATAGACCATCGAGAAATCGTCTTTAAAACCATTGTTGCGATAATCTAGGAAAATGCTACCAGCAGTAGCATATTCGCCACGATAGTTCCTGGTAAGATATTTGGTATTGTTTTTAGCCTGAACCACAGGGTAATTAATCTTGGTCTGATGAATGCGAATCCAGGCTCTAATTTCTGGGTTTATTTTCTTGAGTTCATTAATATCAACGGCCGTATTGTCGTCTGGTACCATGCTTTGGATTTCTTCGTCCATTCTGGCACTAACAGTTACGGCATGAATATCTAAGAGAGCGTAAAGGCCAATCACGAAAAGAAGTATGAAGAGCGCCGCTGAGAGCATATTTACGACGTTCTCTATATATTCCCTTATTTTGTCTGCAGTTTTTTTCATTTTAGATTGACCTTGTGCGGAAAATACTCACAATTTTTCCTTTGATTTGTTGTTCGAAAACCGCCCCGAAGCTGCGCGAATCATCCATATCTTCGAGATTTTCGTTTAATAAGAAGTAACTCCCATCCGGAACGCGTACCGGAAAAGTGATCGTCGGCGTTTCGCCTTGATCAATATTATAGACGGCAGTATCGGACACCCGGGTGCCATTGACATACAGGCGCCCGACTTCGTCTATGGTGATGATATCACCTGGGGAGGCAAGTATCGACGAAACGTGTGTTTCGTTTTCGCGCTCAAACAACACGACATCGTCTGGATAATATGTCTTATCCGTCCGGGAGAATAGGACGAGATCACCGTCTTCTACACGATGAGACATAGATACGCCTTCTACCCGTCGAAAGCCAATCAACACACCAAAGAGGAGCCACAGAAATGCGACCATAACGGCTATCTTCACAAATAGTCGAATCCATTTATGATGTTTTTTAAGAAAAGCTTTCGTTTTGTTCATTTTTGATTGTTATTTAAGCTTGTTGCTGTTCTTCGTCGTCTTGTTTGCGGCGGCTAACAATGAAGAAGCCAATTAAGCCGGCAACTAGAAGCATGATATAGAACCAGAAGTTGGTTACGATACCAGTTAGAGGGTCAGTGTTTTTATTGTTCTCGATAGCAGTAGTGTTATTGGTATTAAAGTTACCGTCCGTAGTGGCTACTGTAGTCTTAGAAACAGAGTCTTGTGTAGTGGTATCCATTTTAGTAGTATAACCATCGCTACCATTCGTATCGGTAATAGTATAGTTAGCGCCAACTGGCAACTGATAGACATTATTGTTGTAGCCTACGCGAACAGTGTCGCCATGCTTGAGATATACCGTCGCTGGGCTGCCAGCTGTAACGGAAGTAGCGCTGCCAGAACAAGCTCCGGATGTTGGATTGATATCGATTGCGTAAGTACCACCTGCCGTTACGCCATTATCAGGAATTGAGATTTGATAGGCAAAACATTCAGAGGTTTCACCTAAGTTACCGGTAGTAGTAGCAGTTGCCTGGATGTAGGTGTAAGTCGAACCGCTAGTCCAGGTAGCTTCGTTTACCTTTGTTCCGCCCTTGTTATTGATAATAACATAAGCAGTATAGCGGCTGTTGTCTGGAACATTCGTACTTGGATCGACATAATAACGAACCTGAACGACGGCTTTGTAACTATTATCGGCAGTGTCGATAGGATAGTTGCCAGCATCGCTAGAACTGTTCTCTGTAATAGTAAACTCATAGTCACCAACTTTGGAATAGTTAGCAGCCGAGAAATTCACCGTAGTCGTAGCCTCGACAGAGCTAGCACCGCCCGTTGGACTGGCGTTACTGAAAGCAATTGAGGCCGAACTTGGCGCGTTGCTTACCGATCCGCCGCTAGGGGCCGAAGTATTAGTAATAGTGTAGCCAAAAGTATTGGTTACAGGATTAGACACATTAGTAATGGTCCTTTTTAG
>CAMNFE010000024.1 GCA_946537195.1 uncultured Candidatus Saccharibacteria bacterium
GAGCGCGTCACTGATAATGACGAGGTCTGTGGTTCAAGTCCACATATCCCCACCATACATGGGGTATGATTAGGCTTCGGTCTAATCTACTCCACCATTTTTTTCTGAATCGCCTAGCTGGCGATTTTTTGTATAATGAAAGTGTGAGTAAAGAAAACGAAGAAACGCTTGAAGCATATGAGAAATACGCTGATCAGTATTTAAGTAGAGAAAAAGACGAAAATGCCGAAAAACAGCGTCAAGAGATGATGAAAGAGTGCCTAGCTGGCGTATCTAAAGATGCAAAGATATTTGAGGTGGGTGCGGCAGATGGGAAAGACGCCGCCTATTTTAAATCTTTAGGATATGAGAATGTCACAGTAAGCGATGCGACGGACGCATTCTTGCGAGTTTTAGAAGAGAAGGGTTTCTCTCCGCTAAAGTTCAATCTGATTGAAGATAATTTCCCAGATGACTATGATTTTATTATGTGCTGGGCGGTCTTGATGCATCTAACGAAAGAAGAGGCAAAAGCGGCTATTCAAAAGATGTTTAACGCGTTAAATGATGGTGGTAAACTGTTAACCTGCCTAAAAACTTCGGAATTACAGGACGAAGAATGGAAACAGGCCGACTTTCAGGAAGAAGCAAAATTATATTTTTCTTTTTGGTCAGAGGATGAGTTAAGAAGTTTTCTAGAAGAAATTGGTTTTAGAAAGATTAAAATATGGGGTTATGAGAGCTGGATTGATTGTCTAGCAGAAAAATAATTATAGAATCTGGTTATAATAAAGAAAAGGAGTGAACATGGATAAAGATAAAATTATGGCGGCGATCAAAGAAAAAGTTGATTTGCCGGAAGATGTGATTAAAAAAGCAGGGAGCTTGTTGGATGGGAAGTCATTTGTAGGGCCTGCCAATAAAGACGATATTGTTAATACGTTGGTCGAAAAACTAAAAATCGATAAGGGCATGGCAAATAAAATCTATGAAGCAGTGGCGGGAGCATTGGCAAGTGACGTTGTAGATAATGTAGCTAACAAATTAAAGGACATGTTCAAAAAATAACAGGGGTCAAAAAAGCATGAGCGCATAAAACGCGTTCTAAGGCCGTTCTGGACAAAAAGACGCATAAAAATACCTCCGAAATTATGTCGGAGGTATTTTAATTGAAGACCCTCGCAGTTAGTATGCTTCAATTACCCTGATAGTATACCGCTTGTGATATATTGTCAAGAACTTTGTTCGGGTTTTGTTGATATTATTATAACATAATTCTAAGCAAAAACATATTGACAAAACAGAAGCTTTATGCTAAAATAGGCATAAGCACCTGAGAAGGCGCCACTGTTTTAGTGTGGTCTTCGTCAAAAGGGTGGCAAATTAAAGTTATATGGTGGGCAGAAATGGAGCTAGAAATGGCTGGAACTAAAGCTGGTGGCCAGAAAGCTGCTGCAACTAACAAAACCAAGTACGGTAAAGATTTTTACGCCGAAATCGGTCGTAAAGGTGGTCGCAATGGTCACACTGGTGGCTTTGCTGCTAACCCAGAACTAGCTAAGATCGCTGGTGCTAAGGGTGGCCGTATCTCTAAGCGTGGTAAAGCTAAGAAAAGCGCTTAATTATACCTAGTTTAGAAATAGAGAAAAATACAGACTGAATGTCTGTATTTTTCTTGGTCTATTCAGGCTTGATGCGTGATTTCCAGGTAGCGCCACAGAGAGGGCAATGATAGAGGTGGGCGGAGTCTTGATAACCAGCGAGGTTGCAGTTTTTGCAGAGAGAAGTAAGGTGGAGCCAATCGCGATAAGAGTCAAGATGATCTTCGGCGAAATCGGTGTCGTATTGAACGTCGTAGTGAGGGCAAATTTCCTGAGCTTTAGCCCAGGCGCGCGATTCAATTTCGACGAGCTCTATATCGGAACTGTAATCTGTTTTGTCGATAAGATAATGACCAAGCTCGTGTAAGAGGAGAAGGTCGGCGTGTTTTTCGGTGTTTTTAGGGTCGTAGAAAAGTGTAGAAGGAGGAGTGAACTGAAAACGAGAGCCGCTTTTAAGGGAAAGATTGGGATAATCGGTGGAGATTTTAGCGATGAGCTTCTTTAAGTTTGGCATAGTAGTAACATCCGTAAATAGTAGAGAAATGGCCATATTTAGCGACTAAGAGGCGGGGAACGGTAATTTTGGCGGGCAATTTGGCAGATAACTCCTTACGTAGTTTGTAGCGGTAGGAGTTGAGCTGGAGGCCAAGAGGTCCGCCAAAGATGATGCGTGCTGGTTTAATAGAGGTAGTAAGAGGGATAAGACCAAGTAACATACGAGAGACGATTTCGTCCCATTCTTCTGAGGTAGTTACGTCGCTGACGAATTTTTTGAGTTTGTCGTGGATAGCACTAGCGGCGGCAAGATCTTCCCATTCGGCTTTTTTACCTTCGTAAACGTATTCGATATGGCCCGGTTCAAAGGTGGAATAGCGTTTTACGATAGCGCCGTCTTCGATGACGCCGCCGCCGATACCGGTAGAGAAGGTAAAATAAAGAGAACGACCCTTAGCGCCGCGAGCTTCAGCGAGGGCGGCAAGAGTGGCATCGTTTTCGACATAAACAGGGAGACCGAAATCTTTTTTGAGCTTTTTAGCGATATCGAAGTCATACCAAGGAAGATTACCGAGCCAAGTGGCGCGGTTATTTTTGACGATGCCTGGCATGGCGACCGAGATAGCCTTAACGCCAGATAGAACGAAATTGACCCTGATCTGTTGTAGGAGTGCTTGGTAAAACTTAGTTTGGTTTTCGTTAGTGAGGAATTTTATAGAGTGTAAAAGCTTACCTTTATTGTCGATTAGGGCAATTAAGGTTTTTGTACCTCCAACATCTACACACAAATACATAAGTTAAGTATAACATTATCTCGAAAAAGCTTGGCGCTTAAGCTTGTGATAGAGGTATAACGGTGGTATAGTTGAGGTAATTAGAGGAGTTTGAGAGATGGATGTAAACGCTAAATACAAACGCTGGGGATGGGGTGCTGTAATTGGTTTAATTGGCGTCATTTTGATTGCCGGTTTAATTGTTGCGGTTTCGATGTCGTCCTCGCCGAAGCCGAATAATGCCGAAAGCGTAGCTACAGTTAGTAGCGATAGCAACGGAAACGGTAGTACCGATGCTGACGCTGAAGCACGTGCAGAGGCGGAAAAGAAGGCTGAAGAAGAAGCAAAAGCTAAAGAAGAAGCGGCCGCAAAGAAGAAAGCTGAAGAGCAAAAGGCTAAAGAAGAAGCTGCCGCAAAGAAGAAAGCTGAGGAAGAAAAGGCTGCAGCCCGCGAACAGGCTGAACGCGAAGAAGCTGCACAATCAAGCGGTAACATGCCTCATACTGGTCCAGTTGAATCAACCGCATCAATTATTGCCTTGGCCGTGATTGCTTATTTGGCCGCCTTGAACGTATCTCTCGTAAAGAAACAAACACATTAAGCTTATACTTTACCTAATCTGTAAAATAGGTTAAAATAGTGAGCAGCATGGGGCTACTCACTATTTTTTCATGCGAGCATGGAAGAATAATGAGTAGTTCCAGCGAAAGGAAAATATAATCAATGGCTACAAAAGCTAAAATTACAATGGATGAACTTCTCGAAGGAGAAGATATTCAGCCAATTGTCCTTGGCGACACGATCGAAGGTACGGTTATGTCCGTCAAGAAGCACGAGATCTTGATTGATCTTGGCGCACGCGGTGTTGGTCTCGTTCCACGTCGCGAGGTTGCCTTTGGGCGCCAACTAAAAGAAGGTGATGCAGTTTCGGCTAGCGTCATCGATACCGAAATGGAAGATGGTATGGTATTACTATCTCTCCGCAAAGCTGTAAAAGAGAAGGGCTGGGATGAAATTGCCGCCAAGCTTGAAGCGGGCGAAATCATCGAGGTTCAACCATACGATGCCAACCGTGGTGGCCTTTTGGTCGAATACGAAGGTATCCGTGGCTTCCTACCAGTTTCGCAACTTTCTGCAGAACATTACCCACGCGTCGGTGGTTCTGATAAGGATGAAATCCTTCAGCGCCTTAACGCGCTCGTTGGTAAAGATATTCGCGTTCGCATCCTTGATGCTGATCGCAAGACCAATAAATTGATTCTTTCTGAGAAAGAAGCAATCAAAGACGGTCTCGCAGAACGCTTTGCTAAGCTTGCCGTTGGCGATGTCGTAAAGGGTGTTGTCACTGGTGTAGTAGACTTTGGTATCTTTGTTAACGTTGACGGTATCGAAGGTCTCGTACATATTTCCGAGATTTCTTGGGAACGTGTAAACAGCCCAGCTGACTACGTCAAGGTTGGCGATACGGTTGAAGCAAAGATTATTGCTATCGACAAAGATCGTTTGAGCCTATCCATGAAGCAACTTCAAGAAGATCCATGGCTTTCTGAGATTGCCAACTTCAAGAAGGGCGACAAGGTTGAGGGTACGATTACTCGTATTACTCCATTTGGCGCATTCGTTCAGATTTCGCCAGCTGTTGAAGCTTTGGTACACGTATCAGAGCTCGGCGAAGGTAGCGATGTTGACCCAGAGAAGATCTTCACTCTTAATGAGCGCAAGGAATTCAAGGTACTCGATATCGACAAAGAAGGTCGCAAGATCTCTTTGAGCTTTGCTGACAAGAAATAAGCCGAGAATATAAAAAGCCACACCTTGAAGCGTGTGGCTTTTTGTTGGTTTATTTTAGTGTTTTTATTAAGACGACGCTAGTGAAAGGAAGATAAATAACAAGATTGGAACGCCGATAAGTAATAAGAGAGAGATTGCGAAGATATTTAAAGTATTTGCAACGGTGGATGTTTTTTTATCTGAATTATGGGATTGTCCCTTGTTTTTGTTGGCTCCCGATAAGACTCCAATGATTGTGCCGAGGATGACGCTGATAAAAAAACAGATTGGTAATATAAAAAGGAGCCCTAAGCCACAATAAGGGCCGGAACAAGAGTTAACGCCAGTCACGTTAATAGCGATAGCGGAAGAGGCGATAAAAATGATAAAAGACCAAACGATAGCCATAAGGAACGAATGTCCAAAACCTGCAGGCTTGGCTGATTGTTCGAGCTCTTTCGGTACAGTAATGAGGTCAATTGATTCTGGAGGTTTTTTGAGAGGGTTAGTAATAGGATCAAACTCTGCTTGACTAGGTTCTGTAGTCTTGGTCTTTTCTTGTTTTTCTGTCTCCATGACTGGATTATAAAAAAACCATAAGCAATGAGTCAAATGAGGTTATGAGTGGTTGTGGTATAGTAGAAGTATGTGGGGCTACATAAAGAAATTTTTAGACAGCCTAATCTTTGTAGTTTTGATAGAGGTAGCTATTGTTGTGACTTATTACAGCGTTGACACTTTGGTGCCAGCTGCGAGGGTGGGGGTAGGATCGGCAATGTTTGCGTTACCTCTAATATTTACGGGTTTAACGATCGTTTCGGCGCTGAGATTGCGCGAGAAGAGAGCTTATCGGCGCGAAGAAGATCCGGTATCTACGGTAGGCTTGATTGTGATATTGGTTCTAGGAGCAGCGCTATTATTAGGGGCGGCTTTGGCGACTGGCCTCTATATTACGAACTGGATTGGTTGAACGTAAATCGTTTTTATGGTAAAATGGGGGGAGTTGTTAGGGGTGTGAATTTTTTATTTATTACTTTAAACGAAAGGAGCTAGAAAGTGGAAGATAAAGTAATACAAATTTCTGGCTCGATTACCGTAGACGAGCTAGCAAATGCACTCGGTATTTCCGTAACTCATTTGATTGGGGAATTGTTCAAGAATGGCATTATGGCCACAATTAATCAGCGCCTTGATGCAGAAACTGCTCAGATTATGACCGAAGAGCTTGGTTTCAAGAACGTACGTTTTGAAAAGAAGGAGAATTCAGCCAAAATCCCAGGTATTAAGCGTGAATTATCTAAAGATGCAAAGCTGCGCCCACCGGTAGTGGCGGTAATGGGCCACGTTGATCACGGCAAAACTACTTTGCTTGATACGCTTTTGAAGAAGAAAACAGTCGAAGATGAAGCTGGTGGTATTACTCAGCATATTTCGGCTTATCAGATGAAATATAAAGATCGCGATATTACTTTCCTTGATACGCCTGGCCATGAAGCCTTTGCGGCGATTCGCCAACACGGCGCTATGTTGACCGATATTGTTGTAATTGTAGTAGCGGCAGATGATGGCGTAAAACCGCAAACTGCAGAGGCAATTAAATTTGCCGAGGCGGCTAATGCTAAGATTATTGTCGCAATCAACAAGATTGATAAAGAGGGCGCAAATATTGACCGCACAAAGGCGCAACTTGCAACAGATTTTAATCTTAATCCGGAAGAGTGGGGTGGCGACACGATTATGGTGCCAATTTCGGCAAAAACGGGTGAGAATGTCGAAAAGTTGCTTGATATGATTCTATTAACGGCCGATATTGATGAACTTAAAGCAGATATTGATATTCCAGCGGAAGGTCTTGTAATTGAGAGCCATATGGAAGTTGGTAAGGGTTCGGTAGTGAATCTTTTGATAACTGGTGGCGAGCTAAAGACCGGTGAATTTATCGTGGCTGGCAAGACTTATGCTAAGGTACGCACGATGACAGACTGGAAGGGTAAACCAAAGGGCAAGGCCGCTCCGTCTACTCCTGTTATTATTACTGGTTTTAAAGAGTTACCAAACTTTGGTGATAAGTTCGAAGAAGTTCCAGATGAGAAGACGGCGCGCAAGATGGCTCTTCTCAATGCGCAAGCTGAAGCAAACGATAGTGCTAATACTAACGTAACTGCGACGGATATGCTGCGCATGATGAATGTGGCAGATAACACTAAAACCTTTAATGTGATTGTGAAGGGCGATGTGGCCGGTTCGGTAACTTCCGTGGTTGATTCTTTGCGTTTGATTGATACGCAAGGAGAGATTACTCTAAATATTGTTTCTACGGGCGTAGGTGCCATATCTGAGAATGACGTTTATATGGCTTCCGGTGGCAATACAGTAATTTATGGTTTTAACGTAACAGTGCCAAATGCGATTGCTAAGATGGCAGAACGCAATGGCGTACCTGTTCGTGTATTCCGTGTGATTTACGAGCTCTTGGATGACGCTAAGCATGATATGGAAGAAATGCTTGATGCTGAAGTTGTAGAAACGGAGACTGGCGAGCTAGAAGTGAAGGGTGTCTTCCGTACCGAGAAAACAGAGATTATTACTGGTGGCCAGGTCAAAAAAGGTCGCGTGGCACCAGGCATGCTTGGTCATGCTTACCGTAAGAAAGTTGATTTGGGCGAATTTGAGGTTGTTAGCACGCAAGAGGGTAAAGTTAACGTTCCATCTCTTGCGGAAGGTGAAATTGGTGGTCTTTCACTCAAGACTAGCAAAAAGATCCAGCTTGAGATTGGTGACACTTTGAAATTCTTTGTAAGAGAATTTAAAAAGAAGAAAATTTTGTAATATAATAATCATTAGCGTTTTTATGCTAAAATGGTGGTAAATAGGAGAGTAACGCAATGTTTAAATTTGACAACAGATTTCTGGAGAGCGTCGGATTGACAGATCTTCCAGAAGCACAAAAAGAAGATTTCTTGCAATATGCGCAAGATCAACTCGAAATTCGCATCGGCGAAAAAATGAGCGAAGGTTTGAGTGAAGAACAGCTCGATGAATTTGAGCGCATTATCGATAATGATGCGGACACGATGAGTGGTCTTCTTGAAGGTTTTGGCGACTACAAGAGTGACGAGGTTTATCAAACTCTTAAGCGCAATACTGGTGCAGAAGATGATGATGCAACATTGCTTTCTGACTACGTAACCGCAAAGTGGTTGGACGCAAATTGCCCACAATATCAGCAGATTATTCAAGATAGCCTTTCAAGCTTACAAGATGAAATCCGTGAGCAAAAAGACGCAATTTTAGCAGCAGAATAAGAAAAGATCAGTGCTTTCGTAAGGGGATGTATTTCTCTTGCGGCTACTCTCTTTGGAAATAAAAACATTCCACCTGTGTGGAATGTTTTTTGGTCGTAGTTAATCCTATTTCTTGTGGCCGTTGAGGAAGCTTTGAGCGTCCATTTCCTTAGAGTTTTCAGGGAGAAGGCGGTCGATAACGAGATATTTACCGTCAGAGCAAAGAAGATCGAGCTCAGTAGAGGCAGTGTCGGCAACGTGAGCGGAGGTAATAGTGCATGGAATATCAAGCAAAATGGTCTTAGATTTTGGAAAACCGGCATATGCGCGAACCTCGTTGTAGAGCGTTTTAGCAGCCTTCTCGGACGGTTTTAGAAGCGTAAGGTCTTTGCTAAGTTTTTGTGTAAAAGTGGCTTCTGCGTCGTTCTGTGCGGTCTCAGGGGCATTTTTTGCTAGGGCACCAGGTATTACGTCCAAAAGTAGCTTTGCGCCGAGTTTTGCAAGCTCTTCATAAAGCGATTGTTTAGTAGTCTCGGTGGTAATTTGGACCTTTTCTTGAGCGAGAATGTTTCCGGCATCCATTTCTTTTGCGAGACGCATAATTGAGACGCCGGTTTCGTTGTCGCCGTTTAATAGAGCCGTTTCGATAGGGGTGGTACCGCGATATTTGGGAAGAAGCGAAGGGTGGATATTAAGTATTCCGGCAGAAATGGCATTAATCGCGTTTTCGGGGACGAGTTTGCCGAAAGCAGCTAAAACGCCGAGTTCTGGCTTGAATTCTTCAATGATCGGGAGTAATTCGGCGCCTTTTTGGACTTGGCGGATTTCGATATGGTGTTTTTGAGCTTGGATGGTAATAGGGAAAGGTTTACGGACATGGGCTTTAGGTAGCACTAGTGCGCAGATTTCAAATCTATCATCGGCGACGAGCGCGTCGAAAATAGGGGTTTGAGCTTTGATGCCTTGGGCGAGCTGTTCGTTACCAAAGAAAAGAATTTTAGTCTTCGTCATCAGGGTAGAGATCCTTATTGCCTTTGATATAAGTATCGTAATCAAGAGGTTCAAGGTCGCCTTTGTCGTTTAGCTTAAAGAAAGCATCTTTGTCGCCTTTGATGTGGTCGATGAAAAGAATCCCGTTAAGGTGATCGATCTCGTGCATTAGCGTGCGAGCGAGGAAATCGGTGGCCTTAAGACGAACTTCGGTGCCATCTTCTAGCTGAGCTTTAATGCGAGCTTTGGATGGACGAGGAACTTTGCCGTAAATGCTTGGTACGGAGAGGCACCCCTCGTAATCGGATTGAATTTTACCTTCAGTTTTAATAACTTCTGGATTTAAAAGCGGGACGAAGGTAGCGTTATCCTTATCATTCATATCTTCACGAACGACAATAATGCGTTTGTTATAGCCGAGTTGTGGGGCAGCCATGGCAGCAGAAAGCTCGAACTCATGTTCGTTTTCCCAATCAATGCAAGATTTAATCATTTCTTGAATGATTTTAGTAATTTCTGGGTCGCCAACCTTGGCTTTGGTGGATTTCTTACGTAAACGCGGATCCGGCGTAACAATAACTTCTTTCATTGGGGTAAATTTTAACATAATATCTGTTTTAGCGCGAGCATAAGCGGAGGCTAGAGCAGAGTAATTGGATCAAAATCGTAATGTAAGTGTGGGTTTTTCTCGAGCGAATCAAAAATGGCGAGCAGATCTTTACGAGCTTTAGCTTTAACAATAATTTGCCAGGAAAATCCGGCGCCAGAACGTTCATGAAAGGCCGGCATTGGTGGCGTAACGGAGACTTGTGAAAGTTGCTTTTGACGTATAAACTGTATAATTTTTTTGTTCAATTTTTGGGCGTTTGAAATTGCGGCTCGTTCAGTTTTGTACGTGAGCGAAAGTTTGAGCAAAAAACTATATGGCGGTAGACTACTTTGTCTTCGCTTCTGAAGTAAATATTTATATAGGCCGTCATAGTCGGAGTTAATGGCGTATGAAATTAAGGGGTGATCGGGCTGGAAGGACTGGATAAAAATGTTACTATTTTGGTGTCCACGTTTGGCTCGTCCAATGACCTGGGTGATTAATTGAAATGTTCGTTCTTCCGACGAATAGTCCGGAAGGCTTAATCCGGCGTCGGCCTGGGCGATGCCGAGCGTGCTTAATTTTGGAAAATCGAAGCCTTTTGCGATCATTTGTGTGCCGATTATTATGTCGTAATCGCCAGCATGAACTTGCTCGTAAATTTGCGAAAGTTGTTGGCCGTTTTCCGTGTCGGCATCAAAGCGTGCGACGCGAGCTTTCGGAAATAGTCGTCGGACTTCCTCTTCGAGCATCTTGGTGCCGAAACCTTTATGATGGATAGAGGCGTTGTTGCATTTTGGGCAAGTGGTTGGAACTGGGTAATTACGACCGCAAGCATGGCATCGCATTTGGTATTTATCCGCATGCAGCACCAGGGGTAGAAGGCAGTTTTCGCAGAGAGCTTGCCAGCCGCAATGGTCGCAGATTGTCAGGGGTGCGGTGCCGCGACGATTATGAAATAGCATTGATTGGGTATGCTGATCGAGCGATTGCTGAATAGATTCAATGAGCTGGTTGCTTAAGAGGCGGCTGCGAGTGAAATCGGGGTGATTTTTAAGATCAATGACAGATATTGCCGTATTTTTACTGCTTTTAATGGCGAGTTCGTCTAGCTTAACGATGGCTTTGTGCTGTTTACAGAGATAATAGTCTGAGATTAAAGGGGTGGCGGAGCCGAGGATGGTTTTTGCCATGACAGAAGCTAGGCGCAGAGCGGAGTATTTTGGATTTTGATCTTGGTGATAGGCGGGCTCATGCGCTTCGTCGATAATGATAAGTCCAAGCTCTTTAACAGGGGCGAAGAGAGCGGAACGGGGGCCGATTATAACCTGTGGTGTGGCTGCTTCAAGTGACTTTTGCCAAAGTAGATGACGGACGGCCTCGGTTTGAGCGGAATGAAGAAGAATGACATCTTTAAAATGTATCTTAAAGTTGGAGACGAGCTGAGACGTGAGAGCAATTTCAGGAACAAGTAAGATAACGGATTGATTATGGCTAAGTGTTTGTTTAGCTAATTCGATATAGATGTTGGTTTTGCCGCTACCGGTGATACCGTGAAGTAAAACAGTGTTAGCATTGCAGGAGTTAATCTCTTTAATGGCGCGTTTTTGGGCGGCATTGAGAGGATTAATGGCTTTTTCAGTAGTCGCGTCAGGGGCGATTGCGACTTCTTTTGCGTTGCGGCGTTTCTTAGTGATACCACGAGGCAGAATCGCCTGGACGACGGCTGAGAGTGGGCAGCGGTAATAATCACTCAGCCAAAACATGGCCTTTACAAGGTGTTTTGGAAGAGGAGTGTTGTAAATAATACGTAAAATATCTTTAGTCTCGAAGTCTGGCTTCGTGGTTTTGGCGGATACTATGCCTATGGTGGTATTTTTACCGAGAGGAATTTCGACAATTTGGCCTATCTGAAGCGGTTCCGATGAAGCATAGGTCAAGGTGTTATCGGAATTATGGAACGTCTTAGCGGGCGCAATCAGATAGTAGTTCATAAGATGATTTTAACATGTAGTAAAAAATGCGTCTCGTGATGTTGTAACTTTTACAAAAAGTCGGTAAAATTGATTCTAGTAAGGAGGTTAAGTGTTAGACGTTTTCGTTACAAGTCGGGTGAGGCGTAAGATTATCGTTGTTTTTGCTAAATATCCAGATTTTAAGACGCACGTGCGTGGCTTGTCGAAGTTAATCAAGGAAGATCCAGGAAATATTCAGCGCGAATTACGTCGCTTAACTAAGGGTGGTTTTTTGGTTACAACTAAAAAGGGAAATACTAGTATTTACCAGACCAATAAACAGTTCCCAATTCTAAAAGAGCTTCAAAGTATAGTAATTAAAGATCAGCAACAGGCTGACGCCAAAAAGACCCCGAGCAAGATTATCGGATGACGGATTTATTTAGACAGTTACTACGGCAACGTGGGCTGGATAAGAGTTTTTTGTATCCTAGATACGAAGATCTATTTTTGCCAGAGAAGTTAAAGGGTGTTAAAAAGGCGGTTAAACGAATACGTCAGGCCCGAGAAGAGAATGAAAAAATCATTATTTATGGTGATTATGATGCAGATGGCGTGACGTCGAGTACTTTGTTGCGCGATGCGTTGAAGTATTATGGTTGCAAGAAAATTGAGGTCATTCTACCAAACCGTTTTACGGATGGTTATGGCCTGAATATGCCGGCTGTCGAGAAGATATCTGCCAGGGGTGCAAAACTGGTAATTACGGTGGATTGCGGCTCCGGATCGGAAGAGGTAATTGCCGCATTGAAGGAATTAGGTATCGATACGATCGTGACAGATCATCATGAGATTCCAGAGGCGCCTCAGTCGGCAGTATCGGTGATAAATCCAAAGCAAGGAGACAAAGTTGGTACGCGCATGGCCGGGGTAGGTGTAGCTTTTGCTTTGGCGCGAGCTCTTAATATGGATATGAACGGAGGGGAATGTGATGGACAAGAGA
>CAMNFE010000025.1 GCA_946537195.1 uncultured Candidatus Saccharibacteria bacterium
AGGCCACCCTTTTTCCGTTTTTAATCTTTGTGCGCTTATTGGGAAATATTTTTCCATCGCCGCCATAATCGGCACTTCGTATTGTTCAAATTCTTCTTGAATGTGTTCTGGATTATGCACCAACATATGATACTGTTCGCGTCCTTGCGTATCGTTGGCGTCAGATGTTTTTACGTTAAAATATTCAACTGCCGTTTTTGGATATCCTAGGTATTTCCCCTTCACGGAATAATAATCGTCAGGTCCACTCTGTTCGATGTCGGCAAGATATTGTTCTAGTATCTGTTTTCTCGACGATACTACAAACGAAATATCATATACATTATCGTCATATTCACTAGTTTCAACTTTTTTCTCAAAAAATAGCCCAAGATCGTTAAGGAGCATTTCGATTTCATCCGCGTAATACATCTCGTCTGAATCGTAGGTGCTACTTATTAGGCCGATTGGTTTGATCTCAGCCAATACTCCAGCCAAGTCGAATTTATCAGAGATGGTTAATGAAGCTGTCTCATCGGTCGCTTCGCATGCTTCTTTAAAATCTTCAATTGAGTCTTCATGTTCTTCGTCAAAATCCGGCAAGAATTCCTCTTCCAAAAAAGGCGACTGCCATTCTGCGTCTTCCGGATTTGTTCTAATGATTTTTTCGCTCATATACTTATTATAATAAGCGTTCGACATTTTGTTACTATCTTCTTTTGTTATACTAATAATATGCCTCGATTTAAATCAGGACATAAATTCTTTATTTTCTCTTCGATTTTTTTGATAATTTTCGCCGTAGCTGCTGCTAGTTTTTATGAAATGGTTCATAATAAGGTAATTTTTATCAATGACTGGATTGTTAAAGAAGACGCTATTCGTGGCGTCGATATTTCTTCTTATCAAGTCGATGTCGATATGAATAAATTGAAAGAGCAAAATATAAAATTCATCTACATTAAAGCTACTGAAGGCAGCTCGCATGTAGACGAATATTTTGCGCGTAACTGGCAAAATGCTAAAGACGCCGAAATGCCAGCTGGGGCTTACCATTTCTTTTCATACGATAGTCCTGGCAGAACGCAGGCTGAAAATTACATTCAGACTGTTGGCGAAAGCTTGCAGGGTAATCTTCTGCCGGTTGTTGATGTCGAATTATACGGCAACCACGAACAATCTTTGCCTGCCAAAGATAAAGTCGTGGCAGAGCTAAAAAGTTTTACCGACACTCTCGAAGAGCAATATAAAACCAAGCCGATGATTTATGCTCGCCGTGATATGTATGACCGTTATCTTAGTACTGACTTTGCAGACTATCCGCGTTGGGTGCGCGACGTGTATAAGCCAGCCTCCATCGATAATGGTGATGATTGGTTAATCTGGCAGTACAAGGATCGTGGTCTTCTTGGAGGTTATTCTGGCGGCGAAAAATATATCGATTTAGACGTCATTAATTCATCAAAAAGCCTTGATGATTTAATTGTGGAATAATTACATTTCGTTGATTTTTTGCAGGAAATCCGATGGAACATCGGGTGTGTTTTTTGTAGTTAAGAACGGATATGGTGTGCCGGCTAGTTTCCAACTGCTACCGTCTTTTATTAAAACGACACGGAAAATTTCGCTTACATTCCCGTCCAAATGACGCAAGAACGCACCGTAATATTTTTCGTCATTGCTCATTTTTCCTTTGACGGTAAACTTGTAATTCGGGAAAGCTGCAATCAGATATTTGTCTGGTTTTGTTTCTTTGTTAGCGACAGCTTTTTCGTATGGATTTTTCAGATTGTTGTAAATAACATCATACTTTTCCAAATCTTTAGCATCCATAATTTTAACTAGTTTGCTCGTCGCCAAGCCGCGATACTCCAAGCTAGACGTAACAGTTACATTTACAGTATTAAGATCCGGCATCGAATAGCCGATTGTATAATGTGGATCTTTAATTGGCAAAACAGTAATAATTGGCCACTGTTCGCGCTGTTTAGCGCCGTCTTCTGCTGCCACCTCGCCTGCAATGCCTTCAACATCTTGGAAGTCTTTGATATGTTCTTTTGTATATTTCCGACCCTCATCATTATTCGCAAGCAAATGCCCATACAAGCGCTCGGTATCTTCAGTAACCGTCACCTCTCCGCTCAATGTATCAAAATCTTTCATTTCGACTGTGAGATGATATTTTCCTGGCGCAATCCAGTTGTGAGCATTATTTTTCAGCTGAATATCATCGATTTTGACTGTCGCTTCATAAGGTGCATAAGAAACCATAACCTTAACTTTTCCATTAATATAAATAAAATGCGCAATCGCCCAAATAATAATCGCAATCGACAAAATGACGAATGCAATTGTGCCAATCGTTGCGATAATTTTACGGTTTCTTATGTAAGTATCTTGCTGACTATCGTTCATATTACTTTACCTTATGATACCAATAAACTATTCCTTGACCACCCTGAATAATTGCTTCTGTACCTGCCATTGGTGCACGACCAGCACCACGTGTTGAATACGATGCCGAAGCGATATGTGTTTCGAATCCTTGAATTTCGCCGGCATACACGTAAGTATGACCGCAGTCCCATTGGCTAGAACAATCAGTGAAGGCTACATCACCCTGCGTTAATACACTCTCGTCAGAAATCGGCGTACCATAGCTAGAGTTTACCAATTTCCATTCTTCTGGATGTTCCTTAATATATGGCAGCTGACCATAAGTTGCATTTGACGCCCCACTAGCTATTTTTCCACCGTAGTTATATTCTGGCGCGAAACCGCTTTCATTCATCAAAGTTGTTACAAAACCGCCACAGTCAATCCCGGCCACGCCGGCAACGGAACCGCCTACATACTCGCCGTTTGAGATGCGTTTCGAAACCGCATCGGCGTAATCTTCGCGACGATCATGGTATGGTGGATCATGATGTTCTGGCCAAGCATATTTCAGAATATAAGCTTCTAAATCGCCGCCACTGCTACAAGTGCCACCGCCACCGCCGCCGAGTGCAATATATTTTACAAAGCCACCAAATACTTCCGTTGTAGAGCCTGGCGTATAGATGCCGTCGCCCGTAAACCTACCCGGCCATGCTGGGTCCATTTTTGGACTGGTTGGGTCGCGTTTTTCGTCGTAGCGGTTCATTACATAAATTGAACCTTCGCCCCAGTTTGCTTCTTTGTCGTTAAAGCCGAGCGCTTTAGCTTTCTGGATATATTGGCTAGCTTTACCGTTGTATTGGAAGAGTAAGTCTTTAATACCTTCATCGGAGGACGGATCAAGGCCATCGCCGGTAATAATGTCTTTCATGATAGATACTGCTATATCAGTTTGGCGTACGAATTCGTCATGGCTAATTGGACCAGCCGGCAAGAAAGCATTTGAATTTGAACCGCCTGCCGTATATGTATAAAGCTGATATAAACCCTGGCCATTAGCTGGGTTAGACAAGGCTAAACTTGTTTCAAGGCTATGCATAGTAGCGATTGCTTGCCACGGTACTCCGTATTTTGCTTCAGCCTGCTCATAAACGTCGCGATTTTCTTCGATTTTCTTTAATTCTTCCTCGGACCAAACTGTATCTCCAGCATAGTTCTTATTATTTCCAGCAGAGCTATTTCCGTTTGAGCGAGATTTGCTCTTTGAACCAAAGCTCTTTATTAAACCGTCTTTCAGGATATTTACAAACTGTGTTTTCCCGGCGTCTGTTAAGTGAACGCCCAGACCGTCAGAGTTATCAATATAACCATCCGGATCGGACGCTGCTACTTCGGCCCATTCCGCATAGCCAATATTCTGGTTTTTCTCGGCCGCCGCTTTAATTGCTTCATTATTTTTATTATATGAATCCTGATTCTTTAGACCGAACTCCGTCACAAACATAATCTTACGATCTTTGCCGACGATTTCGATTAATTTTTCGATATTTTCTGGCGTCAAGCTGGCACCATTTGTGCCGAGCTGGAAAATCAAATATTGACGCATATCGTCATGTTCTACGAGCGCTTTAGCGGTATTTAAGCCGCTATAGTTGTTATCTGAAGCTAAATCAGTATCAACGAATTTACTGTAACGTACGATACGATATAATTTTCCGTCATAAGTTTTATCTTCTGTATCAATGCCAGGAAAAGTAGTGCTCAGTTGATCGAGTATGGATTCGCCTAAAGAATCACCGATGTAGGTAATTTCTTTACCACTCGGCATTTTGCTTGGCGCACAATTATCATCGTCTGGCTTGTATGCCCATAGCTTAATGTGTGAAAATTGCTCGATGTAATCGGACTTAATTGCGCTAACTGGTCCAGAGAGGACTATTACGCTTATTGATATGGCAATTCCCACTATGCGCCCAAAAGCTAAGAGCTGCTTTTTCATATATTTCTATTTTAGCATAAGCAAGAAGCTATTTCGTATCGAGTTGGCTTTCAATCATGGCTGCATCTATCTCGATTTCTGAGCCATTTCCAGCCGCACCGGCCAATACCATTTTTGCTACCAAATTCTCAACACTTTGTTGGACAATACGACGCATTGGGCGGGCGCCAAGTTTCGGATCATAGCCACGTTCGACAAGTAGATCTTTTGCGCCTGTATCTAGTTTTACACTAATTTTTTGTGGCTCAAGTGTCTTATTTACGCCCTTAATAATCAAGTCTACAATCTGGCGCAAATCTTCCTTAGAAAGTGGTTTAAAGATACATATTTCATCAAAACGGTTCAAGAATTCTGGTTTGAAATCGCCGTTGCGAATCAATTCGTTTGTCAGTTCTTCTTTTACGTTATCGAGATCCATACCACTATCAATGTAGTGGCGAATCTTTTCGGCTCCAGCGTTACTGGTAGCAATTACGATTGCATCGCGGAAACTGATTTCATGGTTATGCGTGTCGCGCAAAATACCCTCATCAAGCATCTGGAGCAGGGTAGTTAACACTTGCGGATGCGCCTTTTCGATTTCATCCAGTAATACTACGGAGAATGGATGTTTCATGACTTGTGCCGTTAGGCTCAATTCGTTTTCAGAACCATCTGCAATCAAACGCGAAACATCAGAGGCTTCTACGAACTCGTTTAAATCGAGGCGGATAATTTCACCTTCGCCTTTGAAATATACTTCGCTCAAAGCCTTGGCGAGCTCAGTTTTACCTACGCCAGTTGGACCCATAAATAAGAAAGTACCAATTGGGCGGTTTTGATTACGTACGCCGGCCGCCGAACGACGCAAAGCATCGCTTACTACCTTCACGGCGCCAACTTGGTCGACCATACGCTCATGGATCAGTTCTTCCAAATTCAATAACTTGGTCTTTTCAGTTTCGTCTTGCGAAGCTTGCATTTTTACGCCGTAAACTTTTTCTACAGCCATTTGTACAGAATGATCAGTAATAAAACTGCCTTGAACCGGGTAATTAGCTGCTGATTCTAGCAAGTTTATGGCACGTCCCGGCATCACCATATCGTGAATATAGCGTTCGCTCAAACGGTATGCTTCTTTGAGCGCCCAGTGCGTGTATATAACGTTATATTTATATTCTAATTGTGGAACATGATCTTCCATTACTAGCATGGTCTCTTCGGCATTAGATGGCTCAACCATAATCTTGTTTAGAGCATTTGCGAGCTGTGGATTCTTAGCGGAAATTTCTAGGTAACGCTGTTGATCCATAGTGAGAATCATTCTCAAATTGCCAGCCTCAATAATCGGCAAAAGTACGTTGCTAATATCTACTGAACCAGTTGCTTCTTCAAAGAATAGATGTGCATTATCCATCCAAACAATAATGTTCTTTGCGGCATAAGCTTCGCCAAGAATTAACGGTACAATATATTCCAATTTGCCACCTTGGCCAACCAACGACGCTGCATCGAGCTTAAAGATTTGGCGGAATTTAAGACGTGAGGACATGTTATTGTCCGCATCAAGCAATTCGTCGGCAAAAGCATTTACGATTGTCGAACGGCCACTGCCGGACGGGCCAATCAAAGCTACGTTTTGGCGTCCGCCTTTCGAGAAGGTTTCGATCATACGTTTTACGATTTCGGTATGATGTGCGAGTTGAACCTGATCCTTAATGCCGGCGCCGCGTATTTCGGAAATATTTTGTCCATAATGGCGCAAATTTGGCGTATAACCAAAGGCGAGGTCGCGCGCAATGCCACCAGTATGTTTAGGTTTATGTGCGTTCTTTACTAAACCGTGCAAATAGTTGTACCAAGTAATACCACCATACAAATCTTCCATTTCTAGCTTCATGGTACGAAGCATTTTTTCGTGATTTGGATGTAGCGAAATCAAAGATAATGCCAACACGCCACCCGAAACAGTTTCGGAATTGGTAATTTTTTGAATCTCACGTGCTTTCGCAAACACTGGTGTAATTTCATTTGGAATGCCTTCAACTACAATTTGCAAAAAGCGTGGCGTAATAGCGTAGCGCACCGCCAAGAAATTGCCGCTATTTGTTTTTGGTGCGATCTGCGCAATTTCAGCCGGTGTTGGGTTCTTGCTGAGCATTGTCAAAACATTACGCGACAACTGATCATCCAAACTATCGGTTGGACCAAGTGGCGGTTTAATTAGCTCATTTTTGACGTAAATGTGAATAATAACTAAAACAATTCCAGCTCCCCAGGCGAGCCAAGCAGCAGAATTGCCCATTATAAACATTAAATAAACACCTAGCGCAAACAATGCGATTATCGCAATAATCGCCAAAGCACGAATAAACCATGAATCAAAAGCTTTACCTAATCTGGCTTCGCGAGCACGTAAACTGTCGTAATGGAATTGATGCATCAGATGATTACCCCCACAATTGTCAAGACGACACAGACGATTGGTAAGAATGGCAGAAGCGGCCAAAGTAAAATTGCCACACAACTGAAAATAATATCTAGTAGCATCACAAAAATGCCAATCAAAATCAGGGAAATGCGTAAAATAAAGCCAATCACGCGAGAGAGTAATTTATCAAAGAAGTCACTGATTTGAGCCTGAAAGGATATTTCTCCGCTTCCGTAGGCGGAAATTTGCTTATATGGCGCAAAAAGCGTCTTGGCAAGTAGGGAAATCGAAAAAGAATCAGCTAGATTCTGCAATACGCCCATCATCTTATGGATAAAATTGGTCCAGCCGCGCAGATACCACCACTGGAAAAAACCGACTACTAGCATATTCATATTATAGCAACTATTGCCAAAATATAACACTTATGTTAATCTAAAGTTAAATCTAAAAAGGAACAAAAATGCAAAAACAAAAGAATATCCAGCTTGCGGTGATTGGCGTATTGGCGTTTGCCGTTCTCTTTATGTCAATCGGTTTCGCGGCTTATTCACAAGTATTAAATATCAATGGTATGGCCAAAATTGGCACCAAACAATGGAGTGTCCATTTTAACCCTGAAAGCTATCAGCTCGGCGAGGGTAGTGTAGAAGAAGATTTCAAGACTATCACCGACAACAGCATTGAATATGGCATCACTCTTAAGAAGCCAGGCGATTATTATTTATTCCAGATTGATTCCGTCAATGATGGCGCCTATGATGCAATTCTTGATAGCATCAACATGTCTGAACTTTCAGCAGAGCAATCAGAGTATGTGACTTACACCGTTACATACGACGATTACGAAGTTAGTAGCAGTGAAGATGATCTTAGAATCGGTCTTCCAAATGAAACCGGTGTCAACCGTAAAGTTATGATGGTGCGCGTTGATTACAACGAGCTTGATCCTACTCAATCCGTTCCTGAAGAACCAATTGAACTTAATCTCTCTGCTTCCTTGAATTTCAGCCAAGCAGAAAAATAATCAATTAAATGCACATCAAACGGAATGAGAAATTAGTCTACATTCTGGAAGCTGTCTTCGCGATAGCAATCATTATCTTTGCATTGTTCCTGACATTCTTAGCGCCAAGCATCAAAGGCTACTACTTAGTCATTGTGCTTGGCGCACTTTTGATAGCCGCAATTTGCATGTTAGGCTATCGCCGCGACAAAGATTATTTGCGTAATTACGTTTCGCGCATCATTATTTCTTGTTTTTTGCTTACTTTTATTATCATTTTCATGCTCGGGTTACTTTTAAGCTACACCCGCAGCTATTTTTCGCTTAATCCGGCGGATATTTTCGGTGAATTTCTGCCCTTACTGCTAATTTGTATAGAAACAGAAGTTCTGCGCTATGTCGTTTTCAAATCTTATTACCGCAGTAAAAAGCCTGTTGTAATTTTCACAACAATAACTATCTTCATGAGCATTTTTTATGCCCTAAATTCCAGCTCATTTACTAGTCCGGAGGTGATTTTTACGACCATTTGCGCAGTGATGCTGCCAATTATCGCTACAGAACTACTTTGTAGCTATCTATGTTACAAAATTGGTCTGCGCCCAGCTCTAATTTATAAACTTTGCGTGCGTCTTTACCCATTTGTTTTGCCAATTTTGCCGAATTTAGGCGTTTATCTTTATGCGGTCTTGGGGATTGTGCTTCCGGCAGTGGTATTCTTGTTTACTTACAAGCTGAACCTTGCCAGTCGTGAAGATCAAAAACGCATTCATTATCGCAATCGCATTTTTATTACGGCTCCAATTATCGCGGCGTTGCTTGTCGTTGTCGTTTTAGTGGCGGGCCTATTTAAGCATCAAATTATCGCTATCGCATCCGACTCTATGAAGCCGGTTTTTGAGCGTGGCGATGCGGTCATTGTTGAGAAGTGTGCCGCCAGCGAAATCAAAGAAAATGATATACTAGTATTTAAGCATGAGGGGATTATTATTACCCATCGTGTTCAAGAAATTAAAGTCGAAGACGACGTGCATTATCAATTCACTACAAAAGGCGACAATAATTCCGAGAATGACAGTTTTAAAGCTGACGAGTCGCAAGTTGTTGGCCGCGTCGTAATTATTAACAAATATATTGGTTTTCCAACTGTTTGGTTAAACGATTTGTTTAAAACGGAGTAAAATATGGCCGAACAAATTCATTACAATCTTAGCAAGCGCATCCTGATGATTATTTTGGTCTTCACGAGCGCGGTTTTTGGCGTATTTTTGTGTGTGCTAGGCTTTAGTCCTTATAATGGCGCCGACTTAAAACAAGAATCGCACAATGCAGTTGATTACAAGGTTCGACTCAAAGAAAACAATTACTTTGAAACCGATACACTCCCTGCCGGGAAAAAGTATATTTCCAACTTGATTGACTATTTTGATATTAATTACAAATACAATACCGAGTTCAGTTATCCAGTTTCTGGTAAATATTCTTACTCCATCATTGCTACAATCAGCGCAAACGAAACTAAGAGCAAAAATAGCGTTAGCTACTGGTCGCGCGACTATAAATTATTTGAGTCCGAAGAACAATCCGTCGATAAAGCCAAACAGATTAGTTTTAGCCGCGACATAAAGGTTAGCTACGACAAATACAACAACACCTTGCGTGATTTCAAAAGCCAGTATAATCTTTCGGCTGTCGGAAAACTCCGAGTCTATTTGGCCGTTAATGGCACATTAGAGTCTGAGCTGGTAAAAGAAGAAATTCCGCTCAAATCCGAAATGGATATTTCGGTGCCGCTCACCGAAAAGGCGCTCGAAGTTACCGTCGACACCGATGCTAAAAACAGCGAAAAAGTTCTTGCTAGCACACCGAAATTCAGCGAATCGGTCATTATGGCTTGCCGCATTCTTGGCTTAATTCTTGTTGCGGCCTCATTCCTTACCGGTTTTGCGTCGCACTATGTTGGCCGTATCAAAGAAGCCAGCTCCGAATATGAACTCAATGTCAAGAAACTTCTTTCTTCATACGACAGCATTATTGTCGAGCTTAAAGCTGCACCAAGTTTAACTGGAGTCAAAGTGTCAGAAGTTAATGATTTTGATGAGCTGCTAGACGTCTATAATTCCGTACACATGCCAATCAATTTCTATGCCGGCAAAAATACCAGTACATTCCTGATTATTGACGACAATATGGCCTGGAAATTTGTCGTTCGTCTCGCGGACTATAAATAATTAATTCTTAAAACTCATTACGGCAACGGTCGGCATATTATCGTCGACTTCTAATATATTGCCAACTTCGCTAACTTCGGCAAAATTACGCGTAAATTGATCTACGGTGCCAAGCACATCGTAGCCAAAATCTTCACCACGGTAGTGCATTGGAATCACGCATTTTGGCGCCAATTCCTTTGCAATTTCTGCCGCCTGTGTCGCGTCAATCGTGAAATGGCCGCCAACTGGAATCATCAAAACATCAAGATTTTGCAGTTTTGCTTTCTGCTCTTCGTCTAGTGCGCAGCCTAAATCGCCAAGATGCGCAATTCGACAATTATCGCAGCTGATAATACTAATTGTGTTTGGACCGCGCAGGGCACCTTGCTGATCGTCATGCCAGCTAGCAATTTCTTCAATTTCAAAAGCGGACTTGTTGCCGTCGGTTAGTTCAATGCAACTTGTACCAGAATGATCGGCATGCTGGTGCGAGCAAAATACGGCCGTTGCTTTTTCGCGGAGTAGGGGAAGGCCCGGTACACTACCATCGACATAGGGGTCAATCACTAAACTGTCCTCTCCGGCAATTAACTTAAAGCATGCGTGTCCCAAATATTGTATTTTCATCTCTACTCCTTTCTTATATTGTAGCAAATGCTATGTTAGAATATTCTTATGGTTAAGCGTAAAGCTCCACAGGAAAACATTCCGAAGAACATCTTCTCGGAATTCTATTTAACCTGGAAACTATCTTCTCCAGAATTCCGAAAAAATGCCATCAGTACTATGTCCATGATGGTATTAGTTTTTTTGGGTGCTTGTTTTGCGATTCAAACTGCGATTAAAATTGCACCTGTCGCTGGTTTCTTCAAGGATAACGAAATCGATGTTAAAGAATCTAAGCTCGAACTAAAACTTGAAGATTATGAGACCGATTATTTTTCGATGAAAGTTCCGGAAGGTTGGAAGGTTGATACGGTAGGCAAAAAGGAAAACTCAGTCATTTACGCATACAACGAGGACGACCGTCGCTACGGTATTTTTATCCAATTGCAATCAAAGCCATTAATGCGCACCTATGACGAACGCAATATCTATCAACGCTATGCTAATACTGACCAAGAAAAATATGGCATTTATTCGTATGCGCCAGTTATTCGTCTCGGTACGGTCGAAACATTTTATGGCGTTTTCAATTCTTACACCGAAAATATCCAGTCTTATCTTGTAGAATATGCGGACTTCCATTTTCCACTTATTAAAGAATTTAAAATGACAGACGTACACAACAATATCACCACGCTTTCTCCGGAAGCTAAAGACGATACAAGCCTGCGCGCCACTTTTAAGACAACAGCAGACGCTACGCAGTTTTCCGAAGAGGTTCATGGAGAAGGGCTTTTTACTGGCACGGTTATGAGTTATAGTCCTTCAGATGTAAGCGGTTATTATTCCGTCTATGGCACTGCCTTTGTGACAACGCCAGAAGACGAGCTTATTGCACTTGCGCCGACCTTGATTAAATCTTTATCGTCGTTAAACTTTAAAGACAAATTCGTCAAAGAAATCTCGAAAACAAAAGAATGGGACAAAAAAGCACCTAATATTAATACGCTTTACGACGAAGCCTCGGATAATCTCCATAGACTTTGGGAAGAGCGCAACCAGGACTACGACATTGCACGTCAAAAATGGAGCGACGATCACGTAGAAGGCGAGCGCGCCTGTCTTCAGGATGGGAGTAAATGCTATCGCGCATTTAGAGGATTTAATGCTGGCTATAGAGGCACGGTTTTTCGTGCTGCCGAGGATGCGGATTATCTCAAGCCGCTCAGTGGTGAAATCAAACTCAAGAATTAATTTTATATAACAAATAGGCGCGAACTTTTTTCTGGACTTTGTGTCCTGGAATTTCAAAAGCGTGCGAAATTAAATAAATCGGATGACCAATTTTGCGCGCTTGTTCTTCAACTTTATTTGCAATTCTGCGCATATCGCGACCATCGCCAAATACATAAACTACCGTCGTGTCTTTTGGTAAATC
>CAMNFE010000026.1 GCA_946537195.1 uncultured Candidatus Saccharibacteria bacterium
AATATCCATTCTGGTTGGCGCGGCACTTTACAGAAAATTGCACTAAATGGTGTACGAAAAATGGTTGAGGAATATGATACTAATCCAGCGGATTTAGTATGTGCTATTTGTCCGAGTATTCGTCAGGATCATTTTGAAGTTGATCAGGACGTGTATGATGAATTTGCCGATGTCTTTTCGCCAATAATTGACGAAATAACCCTGCAAAAAGGAGATAAGTACTATATTGATACCGTACGTTGTAACACTTGGATGTTAGAAAAGGTCGGCGTAAAGCCTGAAAATATAATTGACTCTAATTTATGTACAGTTTGTAAAAGTGATTTGATAAATTCGTATCGTGGCAATAAAGACGGCGAAAAACATTGGCGTAATCTGGCGCTGATATGGCTCAAAGATTAAAAAATGGCTGTATCTGTTATACAATATAAATATAACTAGGTGAGGTAGAAATATTCATGGAAAGTAGCGACAAGAAGAAAATCATCATCATGTTGGTAGTGATGGTGGCCGCGATGGTCGGTATGTCAATTTTTATGCGAACTGGTTTTCAAAGCTTTCGCCATGAACACATTAAGCCAGTAGAATCTGCAAAGTCTGATTCTGAGTCGAAATCTGATAATAAGGAGGATAAAACAACGAACGCTATTAAAAATATCTCACTACGTATTAACGGTACATATTTCATGATGTCAGTCGATGAGGGCGAGGCCGGTCAAGAGTTCGCAAAATCTACTCCGTTTGAACTAGAGATGCTAGAGCTCAACGGAAATGAGAAATACTATGAAGGTGACGAAACCTTGCCGACAAAAGAATACAAGCCTGAACATATTGAAGCTGGAGATGTAATGCTTTACGGCAATAATACCATTGTCATTTTTTACAAATCATTCGATACGGAATTTAGCTATACGCGCTTAGGTAAAATTAAGGGTGGCGAAAACCTTGAGCCAATGATGCAGGGTGAAAAAGTAACAGTAGAATTCTTTAAATAGGAGGAAAAATGAGCAAAGTATTAGTTTGTTTCTTTTCGGCCGGGGGTGAAGACCTAGGCGCGGGCGAGAAAAATGAAGTCGGCAATACTGCTATGATGGCTGACGCGATTATGGCCAAATTAAAAGAAGACGGTCACGATGCAACTAGTTTTCAAATTAAACCACTTGTTCCCTATCCAGATAGCTATGACGAAAAACTAGTTAAAGCTACCGAAGAGCGTGCAATGCAGGAGCGCCCAGGAATAGCAGAAGATGTTCCGAACTTTGACGATTACGATACAGTATTTATTGGCTACCCAATTTGGTGCAGTGACATGCCAATGATTATGTATACTTTCCTAGAAAGCCATGTATTCACTGGTAAAATCGTAGTTCCGTTCTGTACGCATGGTGGATCTGGCGAAGTAGATACTTTCCGCGTTGTGGCAGAAAAAGCCGTAGGCTCAGCGCCTGGACAGGGTTTAGCGATGCAAGGCGAATTAGCGCGTCAGCCTGGTGGTCGTAAGCAAGTAGCATATTGGGTGGATCAGTTGGCGATTTAAATGGCGAAGAAAGATTTAAGTTTTCTATCGTCAGCTCTCATTGCGCATCGTGGTCTTCATGACAACAAAGTGCCAGAAAATTCTCTGGCGGCTTTTGGTGCTGCCGTAAGGTCTGGCTATATTATTGAGCTAGATGTGCACTTATTGGCGGATGGAGGCTTGGCGGTATTTCATGATGACAATTTAGAACGCATGTGCGGCGCTAATGTCGATATTAAGGATTTAACTGTGCGTAAAATGCGTAAATATCGTCTTGCTGGTACTGAAGAGAAAATCCCTCTACTCAAAGATGTTTTAGCGCTCATTCACGGAGCTGTTCCTGTGATAGTAGAGGTAAAGTACGATGCGCCGATTGGCGAAACGGTTAATGCTTTAGTCGATGTGTTGGATGGTTATAATGGGGATTTTGCTCTAAAAAGTTTTCATCCT
Organism: uncultured Candidatus Saccharibacteria bacterium; assembly: GCA_946537195.1. Classification (GTDB taxonomy): domain Bacteria; phylum Patescibacteriota; class Saccharimonadia; order Saccharimonadales; family Saccharimonadaceae; genus UBA2834. The sequence goes on from CAMNFE010000026.1 coordinate 1,967, forward strand.
CTAATCGTACGTAAATTGAAGCGTAAGTTTCGAAATAATCCGGTTGGTCAACTATATGGCAATGTAATGTTTAAGGATGTTTCTAGAGCCAAGGAATGGGCTTTCCGAAGAATTGTGAACTGGTCAATGCGACATAGTGACTTTATATCGGTCCAAAAGGAGAATCTAGAAGACCCGAATGTAGAGCTTTTGCGCAAGTTTAACAAACCGATTCTCTGCTGGACTATCTGCGACAATGAAGAGCGTTTAGAAGCTTCAAAATTAGCAGATAATTGTATTTGCGAAAAGATATTATAAAAGATTAATTACTAGTTGTAGGTTTGCCGACGCCGAGCATAGAGCGAACCTCTCCGTTCATATTGCTGACAAGCTGCGCATTTTGCTCTTTTCCGAGGTCTTCGATTTGGGTCTTGAGTAGTTGGCGAATTTGTTCTTCCTGTAGATTGCCGCCGCCTGGGGTTGGTCCTTGTGGTAATGCGTGAATCATAGCATTAGTAAGAGCTTCGTTTGATATATGTGCTAATTGATTTGAAGTCATAGCTTGAAGGTCGGCTGCCACGTCTGACGACGAACGGGCATTAACGACTGCATTGAAGCGTTGTCCGGTTGTGCCGGAAAAACCTTGACCAAAGCCGGCCGCCATTTGTTGATGGCTAAACATGTTCGCTATATTAACTCCTAGGCCTGCATCTTTTGCTGCATCGGCGGGATTCATGCTCTTTGAAATATAATCCATAACGTCTTTGTCCATATCGGCAAATACATCATTACCCATACCTTGGATATATGAGGCCATACCATGATCGGCTAAGCCTGCTGCCGCTTCCATCGAAAGGTTCTTCCCCTGAGCATAACCGAGCGCTTTACCGTAAGCCTTCATAACGGTATTACCTTTTTGAGACAGGGCTGTTTGAATCATGCGGTTCTTATCGCGACCATCCATATTTTTGAAGGCACTCGAACCGCTTAGCATTGCCATAGTTCTGGTCGCTTCGCCCTGATCGATTTCGCCGATGCGTCCGATGGCCGCTTGGACCATATTAGCATCCATCTTACCTGAAGACCCCATTTTCTCAAGCTCTTTCTGGAGTGCGCCAGTGTTCATAGTAGCAAAGCTTTCGCTATAGAGCTTAGTCATGCGGCTGTCTTCGGCGTTAAGTGTGCCCATAGTGTTCTGGTAATCAGCTAGTTCGGTTGCGCTGAGGCCAGCAATACCCTTTCTGTCTATTTTCTCTTGAAGACCTCCATTACGTTCGCCACCGGTAAAGAACGAAACAGCTCTTCCCCTGAAGGTTTTTCCCTCTAGTCGTTTGCGCGCTTGTCTAACTTGATATGCGTTTCGTTTAGCGCCTAGGTTTTGTTGACGACGAGTTTGATAGTCGGTAAGACGCGAATTATTGAGACGACTGCCAGCTCTGGATTGAACTTTAGCATTAACGCCACCCTGCATTTTATTAATCATGTTACTGAGGCCAGCAATGCCTGCCATACCTTTCTTAATGACGCTTGGAATAAAGAAGATTGGGGCAATTGCGACAGCGGCGGCGGAGAGTACGATACCGAGGCTTGTGATTTGAGTTGAACTATCTGTTACGAGAAGAATCTTTGATACGAAGTCGCCACCATAGACGAGCGCGGCACAAATTGGATAAGCTATCAGCATACCCTTAAATGCGTCAAACCACTTATCGAACATTTTCTTCGTATTTGGCAACATGTATGCCGCAAAAGCTAGTGGTGATACAACGACTAGTATAACTGCAACAGCTTGGCGTACGGCCAACATGAGGAAGAGAAATAGAATGCCGACTGCTAAGGAAAGAATACTAAGTAATGCCGGGATGAGAATAGCTGGACCGGCGGCCAAGAATGCGCCTACGCCGAGGCAGGCCGCAATGCCAACAACGACTAGCATACCCGTTTCGACTCCGGCGAATTTTGTAACTGAAGTGCTTTGTTCTGGGTTAAGGTTTACAGATACACCTGCAAGGGTCGAATCGATTCCGCTTGAGAAGTTGCGGAACATGGCGCCAACTGCGCGGCCTAGAATATTGGATAGATCTACCGCTAGCTGACAAATGATATAGGATAAGTTAATTAAAACGGCGCCGATAATTAGTTTTGGCAAAACTTTCTTGATGCCATAGTTATCAATTCCGACACCTGTGAGCTGCGAGAAGATCACGAATAGGAATACGATTACGAATGCGAGGTTTGCGAAGCCTTGGAAAATTGACCATACGTTACGGACTGCAGCACCGCCTTCATTGTTTACGTCGAATAATGCCGCGTCGATACTTAGATATGGTTCAATAAGGCCAGTGTAGACGTTTTCGACCATGTCAGAGCCGAGAGCAATAGTAGGACAGACAATCCAGCCGAGAGCACCAGCTTTGGTGTAGCAATCCGGATCGCGCTCTTTGCTCTTAGAATCTTCGTCTTCTTCAGGATCCGCGAATGAGGCGGCCCCTAACAACTCGTCTTCTGTCATTAGATTAACTAATTGTTCAAAAGTGTAATCTTTGTGCCAGTTCCAAGTACTCCCATCTTTGTATGCGCCATGGACTGTTGAGGTTTTGTTTTTGGTGGCTTTTGCGCGGCACGTTTTTGATTTAATATTCTTCGCCTCTACGCTGTCTGCTGCCGTGAGTTGATTATATTCTTCTTCATTGTCCTCCTTGCAGATAACGCTTGCTCCGAAGAAAGTCTTAAAGTAATGTTGGTGGAGGGTAGTTTTTTGCGCTTCAGATAACCTTAAGTCGCCCTCTTTAGCAAAACCGCCTTTAGTAATAGCCTTTAAGGCAGCTTTTGTTTTGCTGTTATCAATAAATACCCAGTTGCTTTGAATATCGTCGGAGCTTCCTTCTTGAACGCTTTGTTCTGCAAGTTTTAGTTCGTAGGTGATGGTAGTGCCATACATAGACCACTGATATGATTTTCTATGCCCTTCCAAATCTTTGTACATTGCACTCTTAAACGATTCCCAACTCCCGCCGTTTGTAATACTATGTTTGCTACATCCGCCGTCTCCATATACGCCTACCGCACAATCTAGCTGCACCGCTTTATTACTGTCTTTAAGTTCGAATTGTACGAGGTCACTATTTCCGCCGCTCGTATTGACTGATGCTTTACTATCACTAGTAAACTTTCCATTGTTTACGTTTGTAACACAGACTTGATGAGTGCGCGTGTCCGTAACTGAGGGATCGTCAGGCATATAAGCGCTCTCGGTTGTACTTTTATATACAAACCAGGTGCACATTCCGCCACCTGCGCTGCCGTCTGATTTGTAGCCCATTGCGGTTAAAATGCTTTTAGCTTTGCTTTGGTCAGTTGTTCCAGTTCCATTTTCATCTCCAGTGAATAAGCCGGTCCAACTTTGTTTACCGTTCTTAAAGCCAGCAACTAGCTGTTTGCAACTTAAATCGTTATCTGTTATTGAGTGGCCATATCCGGTCGTTAGAATAACTTTATGGTCGCCATCTCCAGAGACTAGACTAGATGCGCTTATGCCGTTTTTTAGATTACCGACATTCGACTTTATAATACCGCTTGAATAGCATTTGTTATAAAGCTCATGATAGCTAACAACGTTTAAGATGTCGTTGGCATAGGTGTTTTGCGTGGCAAATACTGAGCAGAGAATGCTAGAAACTATCGCTAATGGTACTAATAATCTTCTTTTCATTCTGATTCTCCTTCTAGCGCCATTGTTATTTCCCAGCAGTCGTATATTATCTGGGCATAACGGTCATTGAGATACTCATAAGAATCGGCTCGAGACTCTCTGATTATTTCTCTAAGATCTTCTCCTTGGTTGTTCTTGTAGAAATATTTTTCGGCGCAGGACTGAGAAATATCTGACCCGTTAATACAGCCTTTCGCTTTTGCCTGTTTTAGGTATTCAAGCATTGACGTTAATTCGGTATTTTTCTGCTCGTAAAAGGTTTTCTTATATGTATTATTGTCGTCGTCGTAGGCTTTTAGAATGCTTTTGATTTCATTTTCCGTTTCACTCTCTCCTCTTTTTACAAATTGTAGTGCAATATAATCGTCGTCGAATTTTTCGCCTGAAGGATTAGTCCTGATGAAATCTACTAAATTCTTATAATCATTAATATAATTATATGCGCTACCTGTAGAAATGTTGGGATTGTCATTTTTGAACTTGTCATAAAAGGCATCAAATAAGGCGAAAACTTTATTCGCATATTCCGTATCGAAGTCCTTTGAATTATAAATATGATTGCTTATGTCGTAGTTTTTGTCGGCCTCATAGTTTCCTTGTAATTTATCGGTAGAATCGTTCCCGAAGAGAATCGTATTGGCGTAGCGATAGAAATCGGTTTTAGATGATACATTAATGCCGTCTTGGTTAATATTACCGTTCGGAACTAGGCCACCTTTTCCTACAAGCGAAATGATGAGAAGCATAATTCCGATTAATGCGACGGCGCCAATTCCGATGCCGATAAATAGGCCTTTTTTGCTACTTTTTGGTTGCTCAACTGGAGTATTGGCGATAATGGCATCATTAAAGAATTGAGGAACATTACTGTTTGGTTGAGTGTTTTGAGTCTGAAAACGATTGCGGCTATTGAATGGGTTATTGGCTAATCGAGAAGTGCCTGGAGCTGTGGCGGTTGGTTGTGGTGCTGGCGCTGCGGCTTGGGCGGATTCTGCTGCTTGTTCTTCTGCGCTAGCAAAAATATCTACTGGCTCGCTATCTTCGACTCCTGCCGTAGTGGCCGGTTCTTCTATCGGGCTTTCGTGGCTAATATCTAAATCATTAGCGGTCGTTTCCGATGTCGATTCTACATCCTCTTGTGTCTCTGTTGCATTTGGCGCTGCTACAGAATCCTCTTCCTCTTGAGGCTCACCGTGAGGAATTCCAAAACTCCCATCCTGGTTCATATTTATTATTTTAGCATAAGCTAAATGTGAAAAACAATTGAAAAATTGTTATTTTTTGCGAATTGTAAGTAATCCGGAAATGTCCGCAAAGCTAAAGATAATGAGCATGACGCCGAGGATTTGTAAGAAGAGATCTGGCAGCATTAATTTGCCGAGGATACATAGAACACCACACACGAGGCCAATGCATGAAAGAATTAGTGGCCATTTTGCTGCGTCTTTATTGCGTTTACGGATTTCAAATGAATCTTGTAGTCTAATCATGCTTTCGATAATGATAAAGATACCGACAATGAATGAAATTAGTTCTTTAATAAAGCCGGTTTGAGTAATTAAGAAGATGCCGGCGATTATCATAGCAATACCAGCGATAAGCTTAGCGGTTGCGGAGCTGCGTTTTTCGGCGCGGAAAAAGGCGATAATATTATATGCGGCGTAAAGAATAAATAAACTACCGATAGCAATTGAAATTGTATTAACTACTTTGTCTGCCCAAATTAAAAGACAAATGCCCAGTACGAGCATAATGACGTCTACTAACGATGGCGCTAGGATGCTTTTGAAATTATTAGTTTTGGTTTTTTGGTCAACAACTTGACCTTCTATAATATCCGTATTCTTATTCTCTGCCATATTTTTATATTACATTGCAAAGTTAATATCGGCAACGTATGTAAAGATTGTGATAGCAAGTAGAAATACAACTGAAAAAGAAATAAATATAGCGTCTATACGAGTTTCTTTTGGACTACCAGGAGCGTGCGTCTTTAAATGCATAATAAATAGTGTGATTGCAACAATAAGGCCGGTTATGATAGTAGCGACATAAAGACTATTAAAAAGACTAGTATCAAGTTTAGCGTGGCGGACGAGGAAAAATGCAACTAGGGTTGTAGCGACGGCAAGAGTGTAGCCAATGGCGTAATTGGCATATGAAATATAGCGGCCAGGTGCTTTGTTATTAAAATATTCTTTAGCGCGAAAATAGGTGGTTTCAATGATTAATATTGTTAGGGCAGAAAGCGCAGAAAGACTCCAGCTATTAAGAATGGAAACCACAAGTGCGATGAGCGGAATTGTGTAGCAAGCTATAAGAATGATTTTTTCTTTAGACATTAGAGCAAATCTTTTTTCTTTAATATTATCGCGGTCGCAATTGAAACGGCGAATGAAGCGATAAGAATAATAACTGCAGCGGCCGGATCAGTGCCGATAATGCCAAATTGTACGTTCATACCAAGGAAGGAAGAAATCATGGTTGGAATTGAAAGGACGATAGTAATACCAGCGAGAAACTTCATGATGTTGTTTTGGTTGTTACTGACGATGGTTGCATATGTTTCGGTCATAGATTGGATAATTTCGCGATAAATACCTGCCATGTCGATGGCCTGATTATTCTCAATGATGGCATCTTCGAGCATATCGAGGTCGCCTTCATAAAGTGGCAATACAACCCCCTTATTAATGCGTTCAAGAACGACGGTGTTTTCTTTTAAGGACGTCGTAAAGTAAACGAGAGTTTTTTCAGTCATAAGAAGGTCGACAAGATCTTCGTTTTTGGTGGCTTTTTGTAGTGTCCCTTCCCTGGCTTCGATTTTGCGGTAAATATTATTCAAAACGCGAAGATATTCAGCGGCGGCGGCATTCATGATTTGAATTAGGAAGCGGGTCTTTTTAGCGGTGCGGAAATCACGAACTTGGTTTTTATAAAAACTACGCAAAATATTTGTGCGACGTGGCGAAATTGTGATGACGAAATTGTTATTAGTAACGACAATGCCAATAGGATAGGTAATATAGTCGGCGTCATCGTCTATGGCCGGTACGTCGATAACGATGAGCGTTGCAGTTTTAGATGTTTCGACACGCGGAAGCTCGTCGTCGTCGCGCATCTTTGTAAGCAAGTCTGCATCGATTTTGGTGATGTCGAGAACCTGTGCGATTTCTTCATCGGTCGGTGCGACCATATCGATCCAGCAGTCGGTTTCCGGCTTTTCAAGTTTAACGATATCCTTAGTGTTTGGATCTGTTTTATAAAACCGCAACATTCCCCACCCTACTCCTTGTCAATGTTAATTAATTCATATTCGCGGGTACCTAGGCCGAGACTTTCGGCATATGGAAGGATTTCGCGACCCTCTTGTCTGTCGATGCGTGCGCGTAGCTTTTCAGCACCCGGATCTTCGCTATTCCAAATCATATCAATAAAAGCCTGGTCGTTAGCGACTGGATCTAAGCTAGCAATAATTCCGAGGTCAGCCATGACTGGGTCGCCTTGGTTTGCGTCACAGTCGCAGTCGACTGAGAGTGCGTTCATGACGGTGATATAGACGATAGACTTGTTGTTCTCTTTTAGATAATCTGCGACGGCGGTCGCGGCTTCGGCCATGGACTCAATGAAGGCGATTTGTTCTGGGAGATTACTCCATAAAATGTCTGGATTATCTGTCTTGCCGGCTGAGTGGACGTAAGCTTTGCCATTGCGCGAGGCGATGCCAATGGACTGGTTTTTGAGATTGGCGCCAAAGCCGCCCATAGCATGGCCCTTACCGTGTGCCAAGTTAATGATCGAATCGTAATTGGCAAAATTTTTGCCGACGAGATCAAATTTGAGATGTTTTCCCTGCTTTACTGGAATTTCGAAATCTCCGTCAGCATCCATAATGTCAACGTCGGCGAAGCTGGTGAAACCGTGTTCTTCGGCGACTTTGAGGTGATCTTTGACATTCGTGCGCTTGCCGCCATAGGCAGTGTTGCATTCAATGATAGTACCATTAAGCCCTTTAACAAATGGGCCGATTAAATCGGCTTTAAGATAGCCTTTAGAGCCTGCTTCGCCAGTGGAGACTTTAACGCCGATTTTGCCGTTAAGTTTTACGCCAAGTGCGTCATAAACTTTTTGCAATGATTCTGGGGTGATTTCTTTAGTGAAGTAGACTTTAGCTTTTTCCATACATATATTTTAGCATGTTTGAGATGATACAATAAGAGACATGAAAAAACGAACGAAATTAGCCGACAGAAAGTTGCCGAATTACACTAAAGGTGAAGAAATTTTCAATATGGTGACTCATATTGTGGGCGGAGCGTTTGGTGTAATTCTATTAATATTATGCATTATTCGTGCGGCGACACATACTGGCGTAGCAGGAGTTTTGACCGGTATAGTGTTTGGCCTTTGTATGATAGTGCTTTACGTGATGTCTGCGGTTTATCATGGCTTATCTCCACGCCTAAAAGGCAAAAAAGTCATGCAAATACTTGACCATTGTTCGGTATTCTTGTTGATTGCCGGGACTTATACGCCAATTACGATTTGTGCTCTAGCGAAAACTGATCCGGCTTTAGCGTGGACCATTTTTGGTGTAGTTTGGGGTGTTTCAATTATAGGAATTGTTCTGAACTCGATTGACGTGAACAAGTATATGCCGTTTTCGATGGTGTGTTATATTGCTTTGGGTTGGTGTATTATTTTATCTTTGCCGCAGCTAATGACGGCCTTACCAATGATGGCAATCGCTTTGCTCTTCTGTGGTGGAATTGCCTACACGGCTGGGGCAATTATGTTTGGACTTGGTACTAAAAAGCGTTATATGCATTCCGTCTTCCATATTATGGTTGTGATTGGTAGTATCTTTCATGGCTTGATGATTTTGCTTTATGTGTTATAAAATGTAGATAGCTTCAAAATAGCTTTGAAGTGTTCATTTTTATCTCATATTGCAAAGGGGGTACGAGTCATGAATTATGAAATGTACTTGCAGCTAATTGAACAGAGCGGAGTTGTAGGTTTCGACTACAACAACGACGACATTGATGTAACTTGGAAAGTGACTCCTGGCGCCGATAAGATGTTGGCTTTAAAGGCCGTCGAGTATGACGACGGAGCTTACGGGGAGAAACTTTTTACGGCTAACTATGCTAGCCTCGACGAGGTTGATGAGCTTTACGACATGATCGTGAATGATTTTGTAGATTTTTATCGTGATGACTTGCGCGATCGAAACGCGGCGCGATGGAATCTGTTTAGCGACATCGCTTCGCCGCGCGACGAAGGGTTGCTTGAACTGCTATCCTTCTTCGGGAAGACTTATGATGAATTCTTGATCGATGTTTTCTACTGGTTTGCAGATAGCCTCGACGTGGATGATTTCGAATGCGAGTGCGACGATGATGAATGGGGTGATGACGAAGATGGCGTCAGCGAAGACGACCGAGTCGTCATAAAAGTGCTTGATCGACTTGGTAAATACGAGCTCGATATTCAGAACGAAGAGAGCGGAATCGGATATTTCTGGTCTTTCGCGAAAGCAAACGGTGAAATTTGGTATTCCGTAACTACCTATAGCTATGGCGAATATGGCTATTATGTAGATGATACGCAGTATGGACACCATAGTTTGTGTGACGGTAAAGAGATGTTTGCGCTCAGATCGATTATATTTGCGCAGCTTGAGCTTAGTAACTGGAAGTTTGAGGATACGAATTCTAGCTTGGGCCTGCTGGGGATCGATGTTCCTAAATAATGTGCAATATGATTTTGCTATGCCCGGCATTGAATGTCGGGCATTTTTTCTTGCTTATGCAAAAAATATTGCGTTTTTTTGGCGATTGTGATATTATGATTGCGGGATAAGCGCCCCCCCGCTTATCCCTTTATTGTTATTTTATGAATATGGGGCATTAGCTCAGTTGGCTAGAGCGCCTGCTTTGCAAGCAGGAGGTCAAGAGTTCGAGTCTCTTATGCTCCACCA
>CAMNFE010000027.1 GCA_946537195.1 uncultured Candidatus Saccharibacteria bacterium
TTTTCTGCAACTGGGTTTTCTGGTAAAGCAGGAGGTTCCGGCATAACGGAAGGAGCTGGCTGATATTGAGAGGCAACTTCCTGGGTAGGAGTGGCGGTTTGTGTTTGAGGAGCGGCTGGAGCCGGTTGAGGACCTTGAGGCTGTTGAGGATTTTGATAAGCAGGCTGAATCTGTTGGCCGTTATGATTGATAGTAGCATTCTCGGCGTTCATGCGGGAGCTATTTTCAATAGCGGCACGCATTTGGCTAATAGCGTCATTGCGGCGCGTTGAAGCGTCGTTTTGAAGAGTTTGACCAATGGAATTATTGCTGGCAGTTGGGTCGTCAAACATATCAAGAGTGTCATTAGCTTCGGCATAGACATCTTCCCTGACGGCGGAGTTTGGGGTTGCGCCTTTAATGGCATAACCTTCGGTATCGATAATGTCAGCAAGAAATGATAGACGATGCATAGCTTCTTCTTGGTCGATATCTTTTGTGCGTTTCTCTTCGGTTTGCTTTGGTGCGGTAATGACAATTGTTGACTCTGGTTCACCGGGTTCCCAGATGCGTGTGTGTGGTTTTAAATAAAAAGATACGACTGCTGATAGATAAGTCTCCATAGGCTGATCCTTTTTAAGAGGAAGAGCGAGTGCGCCTAAAAGTAGGATTGGCGGAACGAGAACAATAATAAGAGGTGGAAAAATTTGCCAAAACAAAACACCAACACCAATCAAGCCACCTATGATCATTAGGTAGATGAATTGGCGGAAAGTAAAAGGTCCGAGGAGTTTATCTTCGGCCTCAACATCTTGTGGGACCTTATACTGAGCCATACTTATATTTTAACATAATCATTAAGTTTTATATTGCGCATAAGGTCCCTGTTTTTTGATTTTTAATCTAGATTAATACCGAACATTTGGCGTATCTCTTTATTCATAGAGTTACGCTGGTTGATAGCGCTTGGCTTGTTGAGAGCCTCACGTTGTTTATCAAAGGCTTCATAAAGTTGGGTACTAACTTGTACGATATGGCCATCAACTTCCTTTTCGACATAATCAGTAGGATGGATTGCTAATAGAGCGCCATTAATATCTTTAATTGTTGAACTCTTGGAACTGACAAGCTGGCTTGCGACCATGTTGTTAACATAGCTCATGAGCTGGTTCTCGATAATGCCCTGGTGAGCATAGAACCAATCAGACTGCCTTCTGGCTTTCTTATCGTAGCCACCAGTGAGGAGCTTATTGAGCGTACCAAGCTGTTCACCATCCATAAGACCAGATACAGCTGCAGAGCGAATGTATTTTTCTGGGAATAGTAATGGGTAGGCGGTTTCGGCGCCAGTGTCGTCTTGTGGAATTGGAATATGACCATCTTGGATGAGTTTGAACATTTCCTTGAAGACGGTGCGGTCTTGAGTTGCGACTGGGCCCCAACCGTTAAGGTCTTCGAAGATTTGTTTCATAGTAGCTTTCTGAAGCTTATCGTGAGCGCGGTTACCATCACCTGGCATATAACCGCCTCTGAGGAAGGTTTCCATATCAATGTATGAAGCTACATTTTTTTCAGGATGTGCAGGGTCGTTGCTATCGCTCATACCACGGCGAATCATATTAGCTTTAGACCATGCCCAGAGATAGAGATTTTCTTTCTTGAGTGAAAGACCGGTATCGGCAAGGTTCTTCTGCATAGCAAAGTTATCGGAAATTTCACCAGAATGTTCGACCATAGTACGAATAAGATCGCCATGGTCGCCACGTTTAGCCATAGTAATCATGGCAGCAGAAGCGGAGTTGTAATCTTGGGTGTTAATAGCTTCGATAAGTTGTTTCTGGACGTATTTGCCAGCTGGAGAATCATCGTAAAGCTCTAGGTAGCTGCTCTTCATATCGGAATCGACGCGGCGTTTTTGCGAGATAGCATCGGCAAGAACATCATTAACAGAGCGTTTGACGGCGAGCTCTTCTGCACTGCCAGTAATTGGCGCGTTGCTTTGACGGAAGGCGGAAGTAACCTGTTGGTGAATTTGGGTGTTAGCACGGGTATTTTCATCACTGAGCGCTTCGCGAATACGATTAGCGCGGTTTTCCATATTATTACGAGCAACACTGTGTTGGCGAGTCTTTGCTATATGATCGTCAATAATAGCATCCTGGAAAGCGCGGTTAGTGCGGGCGATTTGAGCATTGCGGACGCTGCGTACAATTGGGGTGCCGACTGCTACGCCATCATCGAAGCCCTCATCCATATCGGTTTCAAATTGAGTACGAGCAATCTGATTTTGCATTTTACGAGCTTGCATATTGTAATAACGGACGCCACGACCATTGAGCTGCTTACGGTCGCGACCGCGAACCATACTAGTAGCAGCATTTGTCATATAAGTATCTTTGTTGTTAGCGATAGTTTGTTGGAGATCGAACTCGCGGTTAGTGCGGCGTTGTTCGAGCCAGCGTGCAAGACGGTTGTGTGGCACATTATTAGTACTGTTGAGCTGGCGTGCGCGTGCAAGTGCGCGTCCATCGGCGGCGCGGCGATATAGGAGACCAGCGGCTGGGTCGGTTGCGCGACGTACGAAACGATCGATGCCGCCAAGAATAGTGCCAGACATGCGCATGAGTGGGATTGACATAAATAATGGTAGAACCTGAATTGCGATACCGAGAACAACACCAAGCCAGCTTGTAGCGGATGTAATAGTAATAAAGCCAGCTAACTGAGAAGCTCCATAGAGAACGCTAAACATTGGATAGAAGAAAATCATACGGAAGAACATCTCATACCATTTTTTGAACCACTTCTCTGTATTCGGAAGAAGGTAACAGACAAATGCAAGTGGCGCAATCATTACTAGGAGGAAAATAAGCGCTTGACGAGCTGCCATAGTGACAACGGCGGAAATGATAGCAATAGCACCCGAAAGTACAACTGGAATAAGAAGCCAAATAATGCCGGTGACGCCACCAGCAAAAGTGAGCGCAGCTACTGTGCCGATTGTGCCTATACCGAGGATGGTGGCAACTATACCCGCAAAGGAAGTACCAGAGGCAATCTCATTAATTGTACCGTTGGCGATGGCGGCATCTTGGATGTTTTGAAAAACGCTGCGAAGTGCCATACCGAAAATGTTGCTAAGATCTACTGCTAAAGTACAGATGACATAGCTAATATTAATCAAAATAGCTGCCACAATTAAGCGTGGCAGTGTGCGTTTGATGCCATAATTGGTAATTCCTACACCTGTTAACTGAGAGAATATGATAACTAAGAAGAATCCGACAAAGACAAGATTTGTGATTCCTCGGATATAATCCCAAACAATATGGATTGGTGAGTTAGGGTCATCAGGGAGAGGATTAACACGGAGAAGGCTGTCGAGGATACCATAAGCGCCATCAATTACATTTGCAAGGAAACCAGTGCCAGGACAGACGAGCCAGCCAATACCGCCAACTTGGTCATAACAGGTAGGGTTTTCTTCTGAATTCTCTTCTTCCGTATCTTCGGCGTCGTTTGGATTATTAGGAGTACTAGGATTATTAGGGGTGGTAGGGTTAGTAGGATTTTCGTCAGTTGGGGTAGTTTCAGACGTATCTGGGTTATTAGGGGTTGGTGTTGTCGGGGATGCAAAAACTGGACCGGCAAAAGCGGTTAGGCTTAAGACGGCCGCTAACAGAGATAAGGTTATTGTTTTTAAACACCTACCCATAGCTATCCTATTATATCACACATAAGCTTTTTCGTCAAGTATTGTAAAGTATTATTTGTGAGAAGTCTAATTATACACTAAGGGTGAAAAATATGCGAATGCTTATGTTATAATAAATACATATTATATTTCAGCTAGAAAAGGTTAAAAATACATGAGAATTAAGAATTTGCTGAGGAAATTTGGGCTCATATTAGTAGCTTCAGTAATGAGCTTGGCAATAGTTGGGGGAGGAAACGTGTGGGCTGAGGGAGAAGACGGAGAAGGCGGAGACGCATCCGGTTCTGGCTCTAATGTCCAGGTTGAACCAACAACTCCAGCCGAATGTGCGACTATCTTAAAAGACTGGTGTAATGAGCCAGATGAAAAAACCATTATTTCTATTATTAAGTTTGTTATAACTGTCTTATCGGTCGGTATTGGTGTACTTGCGACGATCGGTTTAATTATATGTGGTTACTTAATTATGACGGCGCGAGACAATGAGGCGCAAGTATCAAAGGCAAAGAAGCGACTATTAGAGATAGTAATTGGTGTCGTAATATGGGCATTAGGTGCGGCGCTGGTCTATTTGCTCGTACCGGATCCTACAGCTGCAAATTATATGGAACCTGGTGGAGCGGAAGAAGGTGGCGTAATAATATTTAAGGAGCTGAAATGAAAAAGTATCTAGCCGGTTTATTAGTTTGCTTGAGTTTGGCGATGTCACTTTTTGCGCCAGTTTCGGTCCTTGCTAAAGATGGAGAAGCCGCTGCTACTCTTGGTGGTAGCACTGTGTCTTGCGGTGAAGAAACATTTATGGGGCTTAGGCCTTGGTATTATGGTGTTGACGAAGTTTGTAAAGGTACGACTCCAAAAGATCAGTATGCTGTTCGAGCGATGATTTGGAAAATTGTACTTAATATCGTTACGATGGTTTTACAGATTGTTGGCTATGTATGTGTGGGCTTTGTGATTTGGGGTGGTTATCTATATATGCTTGCAAATGGTGATTCTGGTAAGGTTGCAAACGGTAAAAAGACTATTACGCATGCTTTGATTGGTTTAGTGATTTGTATGACCGCTTCCCTAATTTCTGGTGCGATGGTAGATATCGCGCGTGATGCGGCAGTAGACGCAAACTTCTTTGCGAATATCTTTAATCATGCATTTATGTGGGCTGGTATCGTATGTGCAATTTTAGTAGTACTCGGTGGTATTTCTTATGTGACGAGTTCTGGCGAACCATCGAAAGTTGCAAAAGCAAAAAACACAATTACATATGCAGCAATTGGCTTGGCTATTACTCTACTTGCGGCGGCAATCGTAAACTTAGTCGTGAACGCCGTTAATAATGGCGCATAGTAGTAGGCGCTGATGAATAAGAATCTCAGAAAAGTATTAATTATAATTAGTCTCGTTTTGGCGTTGTGTGGCATTTTTGTGGCCGGTGAAGCTTTTGCGAAGGAAAACGCTTGTGGCGTGGCAGGATATTATGATCCGTTAATATGTGGCTACGGCGAAGGCGGGAATGAGATTGCTTTGCAAAATAGAGTTAGGAACGTACTTGAAACGATTTATCTCTGGATCGGTATTATTGCCGTAGTAGTGATTATAATAGGCGGTATTAGATACATGACCTCGGCTGGCGATCCCGGTAAGATTGCTGGAGCAAAGAATGCAATTATGTATGCGATTATTGGCCTGGTTGTAACCTTGGCAGCATTTGCGATTACGGAATTCTTTATTGGCGCTCTAGGAGGACAGGTGCCAGATGGGGATGCGGCGGTTGTAACTGATCCTGAATCGACACCAGAAAGCGGCGACGATCCGATTCCTCCGGCGGACAGACCGGATATTACGGAAGAATGGCGGGTTGTTTCGGTAACGGTATCGAAGCCAAGTTTGAGTATGAAAATTGGCGATACAGATAAACTGACAGCAAAAGCTTACCCTGAAACAGCGGTAGACACTTCCCTGACCTGGTCGTCGACTGACGATAAAATTGCAACAGTAGATCAGGAAGGAAACGTAGTGGCGAAAAGTGCTGGGACGGCACAAATAAGAGCAACGAGCCGCAATGGCATTGCTGGCATAACGAGAGTAACAGTTATTAATCCGGAAGCTAAAAAGCTATCCTTGACTGTCGGAAAAACGAAACTATTGGACGAAGAGGCGACAACGGCTAAGGTTAAGAATGCTGCTAGCACTGTGCATTGGTCTTCAAGTAACAGTACTATCTTGAAAGTCGAGGGTGGCGGTAGAGTCATTGGTAAAAAACCTGGTACAGCTAAACTGATTGCGAAAACTAAAGATAGCTTAGGTAAAGAGGTAAAACTCGAAAAAGAGATAACCGTCAAAGAAATAAAAGTATTATGGGTTGGTAATAGTAAAACTTATGTGTCGGATATAGACGAAAAGTTTACGAAGATGGCAAAGAATCGGGGATTCAGTGTGAATTCGACGCGTATCGTAAAAGGTGGCTCGACATTGCATGAAAACTTTCGTTATCGAAGTAAAAATATGTACAAATATTACGACTATCTAATTATGCAGGAGCAAACGAATACATCACTTAAGGAGAATGCTTTTTATAATGGTGCACTAGAAATAACAAAGGCGGTTAAGTCGAAAAATAAAGACGTCAAAGTATTTGTTAGGAAAACCTGGTATACGAGGAACTCAAAGGCTAATGCGAATAAGGTCGCTTCTAATGTTGCGAATAGACTAAAGAGCGGTGCGGGCGTTTGGGTTAGTACAACCAATGATGGAGACTCCTTGTATGCAGCGAAGGCTAAAGGAATAGATGTATTTGGAGATAATATTCATCAAAACTATCGCGGCGCGTATATTGCAGCGGCCTGTATAGCGTCAAAGGTTTTAGGTATTGATGCTACGAAAGTTACTTACACTCCAAATAAATTTACTTCATCTGATCGAAACAAGATGGGAACAATGCTCTCGATAGCTAAGAACAACTGTTATAATAAGTGATAGGAGGAAAAATGCTAGAAAAAATCAAAGTTGCTTTAGCTAATATCGATATTGGCGGACAAGTTAGTCAGATTGACGGCGGTAATACTGATTTAAAAGTGACGGTGTCTAATGTTCTTTCGGTAGTGTTTGCGATCGTTGGTATTATTGCGGTGATTATGATCGTGATTGGCGGCGTTAATTACATAACATCTCAAGGTGATTCGTCTAAGATTCAAAAGGCGAAGAATACTATTATGTACGGTATTATTGGTATGGTGATTGCCCTGCTCGCTTTTGCGATTGTGAACTTTGTCTTGAATGGCCTAATGGGGAAATCATAAAAATTACTTTACAAATACTTAATTGAATATGGTAAAATTAAACTAAAGTTTTTTCGTTTTAATAATAAGGAGAAATGCGAATGAAAAAAGTTGGTAAATTAATGAAGGTGCTAGTACTGGCAGCTTTTGCGACAGTCTTGCTTGGCGGACCAATTTTCGCAATTGACGAATGTGTCGGTTCCGGAAATAGATATCCAAACTTGTCAACTTCCCAGGAAGATGGCTATGTACGTTGTCAACAAATTAAGTTTAATGATGAATACATTACCCTTTACGGTAAAACTTCTGGCGACTGTGCCCAAGCTGGTACTTTGGCTTCAAACCCAGACGTATGTGAAGGTGATGATCTTAACGGTGTAATTAAGACTGTTATTAATACGATTATCTTTGCAGTCGGTATGGTTGCAGTTATCATGATTATCCTCGGTGGTGTTAACTACGCTACTTCCCAGGGTGATACGACCAAGGTTAAGAAAGGTAAAGACACGATTCTTTACGGTATCATCGGTCTTGTTATCGCAATCCTAGCCTTCGCAATTGTGAACTTCGTCCTTAGCGCCCTTACAGGTGGTGGCGAGTAAAACGAAAAAACGCTTCTTGAAAGTATCCCCTTCCCGGGGATGCTTTTTTATATAGTTTATGTTATTATTTTTATAGATAAGGAGATATTTAAATAATGAGTAGAATTAAGGAAATCGCAAAAGAGGCTGGAGCTGCTCTTACGATTGCGGCTTTAACTGTTGCGACGACTGGCGCACGTGTAATGGCTCTTCCTGACGACGGTGAAGGCGGTGGTGGTGGCGCCGGAGGCGGTGCGGCAACTAGCAATGCGCAAAGCGGCGTGTCCAGGGTTAATCCTGGTGCTGCAACAGATTTGTATCCAATGATTCAGTTGATTTTGAATATGGTGTTTGGCGTTATCGGTGTTGTTGCAGTGGTGATGATTGTAATTGGTGGCGTTAACTATACAACATCCCAAGGCGATTCCGCGAAGGTTCAAAAAGCAAAGAATACAATTATGTACGGTATTATCGGTCTTGTAATTGTACTTCTCTCCTTCGCAATTGTGAACTTCGTCCTGAGTGGTCTTCTTGGGGGCTAAAAAGAGATAACAAAAAATACCCTCTAGCTAAACTAGAGGGTATTTTTTTGTGCTTATGGTATTATTTATATATGAATATGTGGCAATTCTTTGCAGAAATATTACCGACCGATAAAGCGAGCGAGGGCGTAAACACTATAATGCCAGTACCTCAGGGACCAGATTTGATGGAAGTCGTAAGGAATGTGTTAAACACTACGTTTGGTGTTGTAGGCGTTATTGCGGTGATTATGATAATAATTGGCGGTTTTCACTATATGACGTCGCAGGGATCGCCCGAGAAGGTTCAGAAAGGCAAAAATACGATTTTGTATGGAATTGTGGGTATGATAATTGTTTTATCGGCTTTTGCGATTGTAAATTTCATCTTAGATGCATTAATGAAATAAAAAAATCTCCCCTAAGGGAGATTTTTTGTTGAAATCAATATTAATTGATCGTGATGCGCTTTGGCGCTTCGGTCTTTTCCTTTTCAAATGAGATAGTAAGAACGCCATCTTTAAGAACGGCTTCGACACCGTCTTCTTTTACCTGAACTGGAAGAGCGATCGTACGACTGAATTCGCCCCAATAACATTCCTGAATATGCCACTGAGTAGCCTTGTCGTCTTCCCCGCCATTAAGAACGCCGGAAATGGTTAGAATATTATCGGAAATGGAAACGTCGAGGTCTTTACGTTCAATACCTGCAGTACGGGCTTTAATGATAAGTTTGTCGTTGGTTTCATAGACATCTACGGCGAGCTGACCTGGAATATCGTCTGCGCCATCATCCCAGCCTTCACCATCGTCAACATATTCTTCTTCGACAATAGCAGTTTCCTCTTCTGGAGTGTTGACTGGAGTTTCCACCGGTTCCTCTTCTGCAACTAGTCCAGAGTTATCGCCCTCTAAAAAGGCTGCTGTGAGCTCATCGTCTAAGCTCATTTCGTCTTGTTTACGAGCCATAGTTTTTTATAATCCTCCACTAATTTACACTCTTAAGCTTTATTATAGGGGGCTTTATTCTTAAAATCAAGAAAAACGGAGGTTTTGTTGTGAAAAATACAATATTTAGGCCAATTGGTGATTTATTATGTCCCTATTCCTGTATATCATGTGGAAAAGTTGGTGGAATACTATGCTCTTGTTGTAAAAAATACATCATAAGCGAAAATGATTGAAAATGTTTATGTTGCGGAAAGACATTGAAGGATGGTATTTGTTCTGAATGCGATCTTCCCTTTTTAAAACAATTTTGGATTGGACGACGACACGGATTACTAAAAGAACTAATAAATTTATACAAATATCACTCGATTAGAGTCTGCGCTTTAGTATTTGCGGACTTAATTGCGGAATTATATGGCGATTATTTAAAAAGCCATACAATTGTTCCTTTGCCTACGATCGAGAAACACATTAGAGAACGAGGTTTTGACCATACGAAAAAGCTAGCAAAGGCGGTTGCTAAAACTTGCGGGGCTAAATGTGCATATCTATTAGCGCGTGGCAATGATTGTGTGCAGGTTGGTGCTAATGAAGAAACGCGAAGAAAACAAGCCAAAACGGCTTATAAGGTGCGAAATAAGACCCCTATCTGCGATCGAGTAGTCTTGTTGGATGATGTCTGAACTACGGGAAGTAGCATGCTGGCCGCATGTAAAGAGATGCAAAAAGCAGGTTTTAAAGATATATCAATAATTGAATTAGCGAAAAGTGGATAAATTAAACAGTAGTGGAGCCGCCAACTGCGCTGATGACGAAATTAACAATTGCGTAGGATAGAATGGCGATAATTAAACCGATAATAGCGTACATAATGGTATTTTTAGCGTCGGTAACTTTCTTGCTGTCGCCACCTGAAATGATATAGCGAAGACCGCCGAGAATAAGCATGACAACAGAGATGATACCGACTGCGAATAAAATCGTGTTGGTGATGCGAGTGAAAACACCAGTAGCACCGATTAGCTCTGCAGGCATACCATTCGCGCGAGCAGCTTCTGCGCCAGCCTGAGCTGGATTCTCATAATTCATAGCGGCCATTGCCCTACCGGCAGTGAGGGTGACTATCGTCGCAGCGCCAGTAAGAATTTGCCCAGTTTTTTGAAAAATTTTCTTCATATCTGTACTCAAATTTATCCTTAAAGTTAATTAAAGTATACTCTATTTCATAATGCTTCGCAAATATGTGCCAAAAAGATAAAAATATGATAAGATGTTAAACATTGGAGGGTTACCCAAGTGGCTGAAGGGGACGGTTTGCTAAATCGTTAGACTGG
>CAMNFE010000028.1 GCA_946537195.1 uncultured Candidatus Saccharibacteria bacterium
GAGCGCCTGCTTTGCAAGCAGGAGGTCAAGAGTTCGAGTCTCTTATGCTCCACCATTTTTGTTTTACTCAAACTTTTAAGTTGAAGTCGTCACCGTAATAGTTGCCGGAAGGCACTATTTTTGTTTGTGCTATATCTTCAATTTCTTCTGTTTTTGGTAGCAAGAGAGATAATAATGCGGCAAGTAACACCCAAACTAGGATGCCAATGACTACTTCTAGAATACGTTTCTTACCCTTACTAACTTGCTCCTGGTTATCGCGAGCGGTCATAATCATAAAACCCGAAATAATAATTCCGATTGTTGCGAGGACGCCGATCCCGATTGTCATAGTGCCAATTACGAATTTTATAATATCGATAATTGTCTTGGAGCCATCTTTTTCTGCATCTTGGCAAAGAAATGCGAAGATGCTTGCGCATTGAGTCTCATGAGTTGGGGCTATCAATACTTTCGGTTCATTTTTTTCGCTTTTTTCTGAATCCTTTTTGCTACTTGTTTTGCCGATCGGTTTTGTCATGTCGCCAAAAGCGGAATGATCGACTTTAATATAGGCAATAAGAGCGTTGCCGTGAAAAATATAATAATTCACATAGACGTCTCCGGTATCGCCATCTATAGATATATCTTCAGCTTCGCCGTCGGCAAAACTATTTGGAATCCGAAATGCTTTTACGAATTTATGACTTTTATGCTCGTAAACGCCAATGTAGTTGTCGTATGTGCTTTTGTCGGTCGCTATATAAAATACGTGATCACGATATTTAGCCTCACCTTGAGTAAGAACGCCCGATCCGCTCATAGGGTCCCAATCCGGGGCAGATTTTGTTTTACAATCAGCGTAATTGTCGCCAAGGTTTTTGAGCTTCTCTACATCGATGCAAGTTCCTCTGGATTTAATGTAAACTTGTCCTGTTCCCCACTTGTAATTAATAGTGTTGATATGTCCCCAATAGCCAGAAAATTCTTTGATAATTTTTCCGTCGCTACGATTAGCAATGTAGACTTGGCTTTTTGAATTGTTGCTATGAAAATTCGAGAATACGTAATATTTTTCTGTGATAGTTCCACCCTGAGTCATACCGCCGCTAACGTTTTTTGTTCCGACGCCGTAGTTATTGCTATTTCTATTGAAACCGACGGCTTGCGAAAGTTGGCTGTTTTTTAGTGTTGTATGATTACTTAGCCAGTTAGTAGCCGCGTAGCTAGGTGTAACTAAAAATAAAGTCGCAACAAAAGAAGCAAGTATGATTTTTTTAATCATAACTATATTATATTACACGTTTGTGCATTGTACCGTGAATAGAAGTTGCATTAAGCCGTAAGCACATAAGTGTAGTACGCAGCAAAAATCATTACCATCATAATTCCTTCGACACGTGTAAGTTTTTTGCTACTGCGGCCGCATAGGTAATACATTATGGCGGCTAGTAAAACGACGGCGGTATCGATAAAGTTAAACGCATTTGAACTAAAGCCGCCAAAAATAAGAGTCGGCAAGCCAAGTACGATACAGATATTAAATATATTTGTGCCAATAATGTTCCCTACGGCAAGATCGTGTTCGCCCTTTTTAGATGCGCTTACGGTCATAACGAGTTCTGGCAATGATGTGCCTATAACGATAACAGTCATGGCGATAATTTTTTGACTAATATGTAATTCGTTAGCGACTAAGACGGCGTTATCGACGGCAATATCGCTGGCGAGAGCGATAAGTATTAATGTTAGGAAAATATAGGCGATTGATATTCCGAGAGTATATTTTGCTTTGCGCTGTTGCCGGCGACGTTTGTGCTCTTTGTCGAAATGGACGGTTATAAATAAATAGGCTAAAAATAGACCAAATAATATCATCAACACCACGGCGTTAGTATGTGAGAGGCCGTTTTTAGTACCGCCAAAAATCGTATCGTTAAGCATTACGAAGAATGCGCCAGTAACGAGGACTAGGAGCGGTAATTCTTTTTTGACGGTCTGCTCTTTTACTTTAATTGGTGTCACGATAGACGCAATACCGACGACGAGGAGGATATTAACAACGCTGGAGCCAATAACATTAGCGAGAGTCATATCGTAATTGCCAGTAGCCATTGATTTAAATGAAATGGCAAGCTCTGGGGCGCAAGTACCGAATGCAGCGATGGTAAGTGCAATGAGCATTTTTGGTACGCGTAAGCGAATGGCGAGTGAACTGGCGGCATCAACAAAAACATCACTAGCTTTCACGAGTGCAACAAGGGCAATAAGCAATAAGACGATGTACTGGATAATCATGTGTTTATTTTTGCTTCCGTTAATAATACATTAGCAAAAAATGAGCAAAAAAGCGATGTATAATAAAAGTATTATGAGAGGTAGTGGAAAAGCTTGGGGGATAATAGCATTAATTATTTTATGTATTTGCGTGGCGGGCGGTACCTGTTTTGCCTTAATACATTTTAATGACGCCGGCAAAAAAGAAGAAACGGCTGTCGTATCGCAGCCGGAACCAGAGCCGGAGCCTGAACCGAACCCAATTGCGACTGATGCGAAAATGAAAATTATGCTGGCGGGCACAACATTTTGGGGGCGTCGCACTAATCAGTTAGCGCGCGCATCGGAACTTGGCGTTAAGTATCCTTTTTCAAAGCTAAGCACATTGAATCGTGAGAAGTACGATGCCTGGATTGGCGGTTTGGAATGTCCATTAGTGCAGAAAGAAAATAATTATCATAACTATGCCGAAGAAAGCTCGATTTTTAAATTTAATTGCGATCCAGACTATCTCGTAGAAGCGAAGAAATACTTTACTGCCTTTTTGCTCGGCAACAACCATACCGATAATCAAAACGGCGGCACAGGCTTAACGGAAACGCGCAAACATTTAGACGATGCGGGTATTCAGTATTTTGGCACACCAAAACGTACGGGCCAAGACACGAGCGAATTGGCGCGCGATACGAAACAAGCTACTAACTGCGACATTGTGGTCTTGCCGGTAAATGTAACTTATGACAATAAAGAAACGAAAAAGATTCAAATGCCATTTGGTTTTTGTAGTGCGCATGGCGTATTTGGCATTCCGGGTGATGATTATATTGAAAATATGAAGACTTACGCGACCTACGTTCCGACCATTGCGATGCCACATATGGGTGCAGAGTATCAACCGTCTCATGATACTTTAAGACAGAATATCTATCGTAAAATGATTGATTACGCAAAGGTCGACGCGGTGATTGCCGACCATCCACATTGGGTACAAGACGCAGAAGCATATAACGGACGATTGATAGTTTATTCGATGGGTAATTTTATGTTCGATCAGTATGACGGCATGGAATATTCTCGTTCGGCAGCGATAGAGGCAAACGCGAATATTACAGTTAAAGATACGGATTTTGAAAAATGGGATAAGCTTGGCAAAGATTGTTTGAAAGATAAGAAGACTTGCTTGGCAAATATTCAGTCCGCAAAGTTGCCAAAAATTACTTTAAATTGGACTTACGATTTCCATGCTACGACTTCTGCTGGCGATTGTATTACGCGCCTTTCTAGCCAAACAGAACAAAATTCTGTCGCACAACGTTTACGCTGGTCGGCAATTCCGGCTTCAATGAAAGTTAGTAAATAATTAACGTGGCCTAGTCATAGCGACGGCATGGGCTTGACGCTCAATTTCGTCGTCGAGCGGTTTAAGACTGACCTCTTCGCCAGTCTTGTGCTTGATGGCTTCAGCGATAAAGAAATCAGTGAATTTTGGATTCTTTGGAAGAATTGGGCCGTGTAGGTAAGTACCAATACAGTTTTTATAGCGACAGCCTTCGGTTTGGTCTTCCCCATTATTGCCGGCGCCCATTACGACTTCGCCGAACGCTTTAACTTTTGGTCCAAGTGAAGTTAAACCTGAATGGTTTTCGTAGCCGACGATTTTACCAAAGCCGTAGCTATTAATTGAAATATTGCCAATTAAACGAGTTGGTCCAGCATTGGTAGTAATGTCTAAAATTCCGGCACCTTTGATTTTTTGTCCATCAGAAGTTTTGAAATATTTGCCAAACAATTGGTAAAGACCGCAAATAACTAAACATGGCACGCCGTCTTCTATAAGCTCTTGAAGTTTTGGTGCGATCTTTTGGAGGTCTTCTTCGATTTTGCCCTGCCCAGAATCCTGGCCGCCACCACCGAAAATAATATCGACATTGTTTGGAATTTTGTCGCCCGGTTCGTGCTCGATAATGTTGACTTCAATATCGCGCCACTCGCAACGACGTTTAATGGCTAAAACATTGCCATGATCACCGTAGAGATTCATTTCTTCTGGATATAAATGTAAAATATTTAATTTCATAGTATGCTCTTTCCTGAAATTATTTTGCGAATTTCTAGCATGGCGGTATAAGTAGCAAATATGCGCTTGCGCTTTTTATTGCTGGACGTAAAACTGCGAAGTGCTACTTCAAGATCTTCGTTGATTTCGCCAATTTCGATATTGTCGTATTTAAGGCGAAGTGCCATTTCGTAAGCGCGAATACCAGAAATCATTTTGACGTTTTTGAGATTTGAAAAATCAACGTTCCAGAGCCAAGAAATGTCGCGACCGTCTGCGATTCTGTCGTTAATGGCGATCATGTAGTCGTAATCGTCTTCGACAAAAGAAGCGAGACTGAGTTGGAAAGCGGATGGATTTTTGACGAGTAAGATTTCGACTTCGGTGCCATTTATAGTAAAGCTTTCGCCGCGGCCAAAAGCGGATTCGATTTCGGATAAATGATCAATAAATTTTTGGACTTTTGTGTCTGGCATAATACAGTGACACATTGCGAGCGCGCCAGCAACGTTATATGCATTAAATATGCCTTTAAGTTTAAGGTCGACCTTGTAATCCTTTTTGCCGATCGTATAAGTTGCTTGGTTTTTCTGAAGGTTTTTGAAGATAACTTTTGCGGCTTTTGACGAACTTTTGGTTTTGCTTTTAGAAATTAAATCATCGTCTGATGGAAATTTTTGAATTAACTTGTCGGATAAGCCAAAGTATTCAATATTTTTTGCGGTCATTTTGCCGACGCGAGGGTCTTCGCGGTTTAGAACGACCGTCTTACTTGCGGCAGTTGCAACTTTTTGTAATAGTGCGGCCGTGTGGTCAATTTCGCCAAAGCGATCAAGTTGGTCGCGCTGAACGTTAAGTAGTAAAGCATAGTCGACGGGCGCAACTTCAGTGAATTTGACCGCATGTGCTTCGTCGAGCTCCAATACGGCAATGTCGTAATCGAATTTACCGTTGAGTTTAATGTCTTGCAAGATGGCGGAAATAACGCCGCGAACAAAGTTGCTGCCAGTATTATTGGTGAAGACCTTTAGGCCTTGTTTTTCGAGCAATTCGCTGACGATTTTTGTAGTAGTGGTCTTTCCATTAGTACCAGAAATAACTACCACGCCATACGGAAGTTTAGATAAAATTTTGCCAATGAATTTTGGATCGATACGCTCAATAATTAAACCCGGCAATGCCGAACCGCCACTACCGCGAAGATGGGTAATTTTTTGAGCGCCTTTTCCGATTAAAATGCTTAGTTTTTCCATGATTTACGTGGACTCCCTAATAATGATTTGAGATTAATTTTAGATGATGTAGCGATTGCGTTATGGCAAAAGATAAAGGTTGCAAGACGGGAGAATAATAGGCCAAAGATTGTAATGTCGGCAAGACCGAGTAGCAATTCCCAAGTCGGGAGCGTACCGAATAGTCCGCGCATCATTAAAGCAAGCGGCGCACTTGGCGGGAAGTAAGACATAAAGTAAGTGTATGGTTGGACGTCGTGACTAGTGAAAGATCCAATAAAGAAAATTGGTAGAATCGTAAGAATGATAATAACCGACATGAAAGAGTTGGCATCTTTTGCGCTGGAAGCCATAGCGCCAATAGTGACACACATTGAAGTAAATAAGAAGTATGACATTAATAGTAATGCGCCGTATTCGATAGTCATTAACGGGTCAAATGTAATAGTAATATCAAAAGGTATTGCATCGAAACGTTGCGCGACGAGATAACCGATAATTAGTGGAACAATTAAAACGGTAAGCTGTATGATGCCAAGAATCATTAATGAAATAATTTTTCCAATTACGAGGTGAATCGGCTTGATGCTAGTAAGAATTAGCTCACTAATACGGTTCTCTTTTTCTTCGACCATGGCAGCAGTCAGACGGTTGCCGAGCACGACAATGAGGATATAGAACAAAGCAAGACCGATGGCCGGAATAGCCATTTGTGATGCCGCTTCACTCATATCTACTTCATGGTTATCCTCGTTGCTATAGGTGGTGGTATCGAAGTTTACGGCGCCAGTAATGACGGCGAAATTAACGGTCGAAACTTCCGATAATGCGGTCATCGATAGTAAGCCACGCATTGGTTTAGTGTAATCGTCTAGAACACTGACGGTATCGGGTTTAACATAAACTTCGACTTTATGCTCTTCTTCAAAACTGGCTGGTAAATAATAGAAAACATCAAGTTTTTGATCCTGGACGTCTTTGATGCCGCTATCTTTGTCTTGATAGGTTTTGATTTCCTGTTGTTCGTTATTCTCATTAACTACAACGTTAGTTTTGAGATATTTCGCTTCATCAAATACGCCAAGCGACATGCCTGATGTATCGACGCCCGATTCGAGCGATTCGCCGGCACTGTAACCGCTAAGGGCGGCAATGAAAATATAGAAACCAAGTAGGAGCGGAACTAATAATGCTGCTAGCCAGAATGATGGTTTTTTGAGACTACGAACGACTTCAAAACGAATAACTTGGAGAGTTTTAGACATTTTCTGCTCCTTCTTGTTCGCCGTAGATATCGACGAAGATTTGGTCTAATGAGTTTTTATGGAATTTGCGACGTACTTCCCAAATTGTGCCACTTGCGCGAGCGACGCCATTTTTAAGCAGAAGGATATGGTCGCAGAGTTTTTCTACTTCGTCCATATAGTGGGTGATTAAAATAATTGTACTGCCCTTTTGATGCAATTCTTCAATAATTTCCATAAGTAGACGGCGGTTTACGGGATCAAAGCCTTTGGTTGGCTCGTCGAGGATGAGAATATCTGGCTCATTCATAATTGTAATGCCGAGCTGAACTTTCTGTTGCATACCTTGAGAAAGTTTTTCGACTTTAGTCTTAGCAAAATCTTTTAGGCCGACACGTTTGAGATAATTCATAGACCATTCGCGCGGATTTTCCACGCCTTTGAGGCGACCAAAATAAACCATCGTATCAATGATGTTTTCTTTTTTGTAAAGACCGCGTTCTTCCGGAAGATAGCCGACCTTAGTTTCGCCGTTTGGGTTAAAAGGTTCACCGTTTATTAATAGCTCTCCGTGATCGGGGGTATAAAGACCTAAGAGTGCGCGAATGGTTGTAGTTTTGCCGCAACCATTGCTGCCGAGCAAGCCGAAAGTTTCACCAGCTTGCACATTAAAAGACAAATCTTTAATAACGGTCTTGCCGCCAAAAGAGATGTTGAATTTTTTAACTTCAATGATATTTTGTGTAGCTTTAATCATAGCTAAGATAATTCTAACATTTTTGTTGAACTTATGCTTTAAATATGGTGTAGATTTTGGGATATTGGGGGCATGAAAAGATTAATAAAAGGAGGAATAGGATTAATATGACTAAGCGCGATGCTCTTTTGTGTGAACGTCGATGTGCACGCTGCTAGTTGTAAAGATATAGAATTTGTATATGCAAGAAGTTCGGGCGCCGTACGTAATAATAGTGCCGAATGAAAGCAATTTAAATCTGGTATGGCTACATCTGCCAAGAGGAAGGGTTATAGCTACAGGATTACGGATTTGGATTATCCTGCAGTGACAGTATTAAGTCCGAAAAATGCCCTAGGCGCGAAGATTGGTGGCGGAAAAGCTTTTACGTTTGGGAAAAGTGTAGCTAAAGGTGTATCAAATCTACAGAATTACTATAAGACTACAAATAAAAGTTGCCCAAATGCAAAATGGGTTTTGGGTGGATTTTCGCAAGGAACTTTGGTGATTGCGCAGGCGATCGAGAAATTTGATCGTCCAAAAGTGATTTATATGGGCCTGTTTGGTGATCCGTGGACTTATTTGCCAGAAGGAAAGGGCCTGATGCCGAAAGCTTGCTATGGGCGTGGCTTGTCTTCCTACCGGGTTTTTGCGCCAGAGTGTAAGACTTATTCTGGCACTTTGGGTATGCGTAATCCATACGTTCTTAGCGGTATGTCGGGTAAAGTTGGGCTATGGTGTAATCGTGCGGATTATTTTTGCGGTAGTACGAAGTTCCTTGTTAATACCGCTGGGCACGGAAAATATGCTGAATATAAAGAAATATTTTGGATGGCAGATATTGTAGAAAGAAAACTGCCTAAAAAACGCTCCGTAGTTGAAGAAGATGAAGTAGTTGAAGATCCTGGCGATATTATCCAGGCGCACCTGCCGACAGACGAATATCCGATCGGCATGGATGGAAAAGTTTTGTTAGACGCATCTGGCAGTTTTAGCTATGGTCATGAAATCGTAGAGTATCTATGGAGTGTTAATGGTGGCGAATTTTGGTCGACCGGCACCGAACCGACGATAGAGCGGGAAGTATTTTTTCCGGATCAAGAAATAATCACACTTCGTATAATAGACGATGTCGGAAATACAGCAGAGACTACAGCAAGAATTCGAAGTTTTGAAGGGGTCGCGGAAGATAATACTATGCCGGCGCCAAAGAACGTAGAAGCAAATTATAACGATGGCGAGATTAGTTTAGATTGGACGAATAAACATAATTATCGCGCTAAATATTTATTAGTGCGGATGAATGGGGTGGATTTAGACTATGTACCTCTGACAGAGCTGGCGACGATTATAGATGGCGTTGAAGACGTTAATAATGCAAAACTTGAAGTGGCATGGATGACTGACGAGTATGAGGTTGGTGATTGGGCGGAAATTAAACTCCCCTATATAGCGCCACAAGAAATCAATATAGATCCAGTAGAAACCGGCGTAAATAATGTCGATTCTTCCCTGTTGGTGCTATTTATAGTTGCAGTGGTTATAATTGCGGCCTACAAAAAATATCTGCCGCATTAAACGGCAGATATTTCTGATCGAGGAGTTAACGCCCTAGCACTCGATCAACGTCCAGGCTAAGGATGCGCTGTCGAATTCTAGCTGGCAGGACATTTTGCCCGCAACACATTGAAAGATGTGCTTGGCGTGGTCGCCAACGAATTTGATGCGTTCGCTGAGAGTGTCGGTAATTTCGACTTCGCTCTCTCCTCGGCGGCGGAAGTATAAAGGCTGACATGGAATTTGGCTGTAATTGAACAGCGCCATGACCTCTACTTTCTCGCCTGTTTGAACGGTTTTGTTAATGTTGTTTTGCATAAATTACTCCTTAAATTGTTAGATTTTTGGAGTCATTTATGTGAGCCTAATTTATTGGCTCGGTGCCGCCCGTATAAATGACGAAATACGAACGACTAGGCCTTGTTCCGACATTCAGTGACCGAAGTTTGATGTCGTACTTTCATTATATGTTGTCTAAGACGCTTATGGTAGTCTTGAAATTGCATATTTTTGCGGATGTGATAGCGTGGAAAATGCAAAATACCCTGTGGAAAACTAAAAAATGCCCTGTGGAAAACTACGGGCAAGAGTTGGCGAAAAATTGTCTAAAAACGGAAATGCATCGCTTGGTAGCGATGCATCTGCGTATTGGTTAAC
>CAMNFE010000029.1 GCA_946537195.1 uncultured Candidatus Saccharibacteria bacterium
CCACCAAGAGCTGTTCCCTTCTTATTGACGAGCTTTGTTGTGCCGTTCTTTTTGAATGTTTTAGCGTCAATGCGAACAAGCTGTTTGCGACTTCCGTCAATAACGACTACTTCGTTCGTTTTACTATTCCAGGTTGCATCATTGCCGTGGCCCATATTGTAGGTCGGGTTTTTAAACGAACTCGTAATATCTTTGTTGTCACTGCGGCGATGTACCTCAACACGGTTATTATCTTCTTGTCCCGGCGGACGCAAAATCATCACGTAGTATTTATCGGTCATCGCAAAACCTTGAAGACTGCCGTATCTTTTAGGGCGTTTTGCCGAAAATACTTTCTTCAAAGTAATACGCGTCATTTTGCTCTTTGAATACTTAACTAGATTGTGGTTTATAGCCGCCATCGAAGCGTTTCTTTGAACCACAAAAAAGCTGCCCGCTAGCAATAGAATCGCTAATACTGCAATATAGCGAAAATTCCTACGAGCACGCGCAACTCTTCTCTTTGACATTTATTTTTGCCTGTTTGTTTTTGACCTTTTACTCTTTAATTATAAGCATAAAAGGTACTAAAAATCAAGAGCGTTTAGCCAAAGATGGAGCGTTTTTTCGCCTTATCGAATTCCTCAATAAGTTCTTTTTGTTTACGGTTGAGATTCTTTGGAATTTCAACATTAACAGTGACGATATGTGGGCCACGCTCATCTGAACCGAGGCGTGGAGCGCCGTGACCGGATAGTTTGAAATTAGTACCAGGTTGAGTGCCGGCTGGAATTTTCATCGTAACTTCACCGTCGACGGTTTCGACGTCAACTTCTGTGCCCAATACAGCTTCAACCATAGAAATAGTAACTTCGGAAAGGATAAGATCACCTTCACGCGTGAGGCGTTTATGGGCGCGAACGCGTACTTCGACATAGAGATCACCACGTTGACCGCCTTCTTGTGGGGCTGGCCCGCCTTTACCGTTAAGACGAATCGATTGGCCATCATAAATACCGGCTGGAATCTTTAGTTTTATTTGTTCGCCATCGACAGAGATAGTTTTTGTACAACCAAAGATAGCTTCTTCGAAGTCAATTGTTGTGCTTGTGCGATAATCGCGACCGCGACGAACACCGCGGAAACCGCCACCAAACATGGCGCCAAGAATATCATCTAAACCACCAAAACCACCGCCGCCGAAATCGAAGTTAAAGCTTTGACCATTAAAGTTGAAGCCTTCAAATGGATTGCCGCCGGCTGCGCCCCCTGCTCCGCCGACACCGGCATGACCAAATTGATCGTAACGTTGACGTTTGGTCTTATCGCTCAAAACAGAATAAGCTTCGTTAGCTTCTTTAAATTTAGCTTCCGCCTCTTTGTTGCCTGGATTTTTGTCGGGGTGATACTTGATAGCAAGCTTACGGAAAGCCTTTTTGATTTCGTCATCAGATGCGTCTTTTTTAACGCCGAGAACTTCGTAATAGTCTCTTTTGCTCATGGATTAGATTATATATTTTAGCAGTCTATAGGTCAAGAGTGCTAACTATTCATTAATATGATACCAGTGGTGATAATAATCGCTGCAACTATGTAGTAAAGAATGATTTTTTTCGTCATACGTTTTCCGGTAATGAACTTCGGAAAAGCACGACCGAGCAGCAGAACAATAAAGAATGAGGCAAATAGGTTTGAAACACGAGCGATAGGAGCCAACAAGGATACTACTGGTGCTACGATAAGGGCAAATTTATAGAGAATTTCCCCGCCAAGCAAGGTTGCATTATCGGCAAGCTCGGCAAGCAGATAGAATTTGTGTTTCTTGCAAGTTAGGAAAGTTCGCTTGAGAGCTTTGCGCCATGAATGGAAGAAGATAAAAGCTAATATAACTGTTACAAGTGAGCCAAGTTGGAAGTAAAAGAAACCTTGCGCAAACAGCGTATAGTCCGCAATACGATCGACAATAAAGTACGCATAAACAATATCGGAAAGAATTGAAAAGAAACAATAAACGATAGTGGTTAAAGCGACATCTACGTTTGGACTATGTTTTTCACGTTTGCTGCTGGTGCCAAAAATAACTATGAGAGTCGCAGCCATAATAAGGATGAAACCGACGCCTTGATTCGCACTAATAGTTTCGCCCAAGATTAATACGCCAAGAGCGATCGATATAAGTGGCGCAACTTGACCAAAGATCGTGATATCAATATTGTCACCCTTTTGAATAGCTTTGTAATAGAAGACTGCGCCAACAATATTAATAGCGCCCGCAAGCATGAGCCCAAGAGCGTTTACGAGAGGAACCATAAATACGGCTCGACCAAAAATTAAGAATAGCGCTACGATTGATACAAAAAAGCTGAGGGCGTGCATAATCGCCAAAGAACCTGCACGTTTCTTTGGGAGAGCGACGTCCGTAAGATAATTCTGAATGTATCCGCCGAAACAATAAAAGACGGATGCAGCAACAGGAAGGAGTAGCCACCACATATGTTACTATTTTAGCATAAGTGTATTGTTATTTTTCTGTACGTTTTGCAACAGCGAAAACGGAAGAATCATTATCAAAACTATCAGCAATTTCGCGACCGAATAATACATACATCAAGGTGTCTAACGTAACAAAGCCCTTAATCTTAGCGTCGCGATCCACAACAATACAATAACTACTGTTTGTACGAAGGAAAGTCGCAAGAAGCATTTCTAGTGTGTAGTCCGCACGTACAAAGACAACATCGGTGCTCATATATTTTGTGATTGGAGTTTCTTCGGTAATGGCGAGCGGATCAACATTATCGGTGTTAAGAATGCCGCAGACCTGATCGTTTTGGTCGAGAATCGGAAAACGCGTTGAGCCAGATTTGTAAAGTTTATCGAAAGTTAGAGGACCGAGAAAATCACTTTCGTGTAAAAACTCCATTTCGCGTTTGGGCGACATAATAACGGAAACGGCCATTTTATCAAAAGCCATTGCGCTAGCTAAGAGATTGCGTGTTTTTGCGTCAAGAAGTGTTTTTGGAGTACGTTTAATGACGGCAATCAGTTCTTCTTCTGTTTTAGGAGTAAATGGAGGTTCTTTTTTCTTTGGAGGACGATATTTTTCAAGTTTTGGATCAATTTTGGCGGTAAATTTTGCCATCATTTTGTAGAAGAAAGACTGATTATTCTGATTTGTCATAATATATTACTCCGTTCCTCGTGATATAATTATACCATCTTATTAAGTGAGGTAATCAGGAGTTACAATGAATAAATTTACTGCGGTGGCCATTGCTATTATTATCCTCTGTTTTGGCGGTCTAATTCTGTGGTCAACGAACAATAAGGAAGATACAAAAACAGATTATAGCAAATATGACGCATCAAAAATTATAATGGCCGGCGAAGATAACGGTAATATTGGCGATCATATTCGCGGAAAAGAAGATTCGAAGATTATTGTTGTGGAATATGCAGATTTGGCTTGCCCTGGCTGCGCAACAATGATGCCACGCATGACAAAGATTTATGAACAGTACGGTGATAGAGTCGCTTTTATCTTCCGTCACTTCCCTCTCAAAGATCATCCAAATGCACGCTCGGCTGCTTCCGCTGTAGAAAGTGCCGGTCGTCAGGATTACTATTGGGAAATGCTAGAAGCTCTCTATGCTAACCGTTCGGATTGGCTCTATGCAACTGGCCAAGAACGTACAGATATCTATGCAAAGATCTTCAAGCAAGTAGCTCCTGAAGGAAATGAAGAAAAATTCCGCACTGATATGAATGATGCAAGCATTGATAAAAAGATTAGTTTTGACTACAACATCGGCAAGGAAAGATCCCAAGTTTCCGCAACGCCTTCTGTATATGTAAATGGTGAAAAGGTTAATATTGAGCGCGAGGGCGCAACCTTCGATGATATCGTTAACGATATTACAAAGATGATTGAAGACAATCTGAAGAAGAATGGCGAAGAAACCGCTCCAAAAGAAGATAAAAAAGATTAATTAATCGAAAACAACAAAAAATCTCCCGAAATGGGAGATTTTTTATACAACTACTACATTTCGATGTATTCATTCCATCGAAGTGTATCCACTCGCAGCGTCCCCTTACGAGTACGCTTTTTCATGGTTTTCTCCTGCTTAGTAATGTGTACCGCTCTTAACGACCTTTTTACCCCGGATTTAAGCGGTAATGGGTATTATATCAAAGAAATTTTAACGATTCAAGCATAAGCATCTGCCTGTTTTAGCGATTTTTGAGGGCTTCTCTGATACGTTCTTCTACTGATAAATTAATATCTATTCCATCTAGGGCTTTTGTGGCATCGGCTAGAGTAAATCCAAGCGCCATAAGCGCATCTAAAGCATCGTCGTTCTCTGGAAGTATTTGCTGTTCTGGCTCATTTTTGCGACCATAATAAGTTGGTAAACCTACCTTATCTCTCAGATCGACAATGACACGTTCGGCGGATTTCTTTCCTACGCCACTAGCCTTGGAAACGTAGGCCGAATCGGCGTTTGCGATTGCGTTGCGCACTTCTTCTGCCGGGGCGAGGCTAAGGATAGCCATAGCGGCTTTTGGACCAATCCCTTGGACAGTGATAAGCAATTCGAATAATTTTTTAGCGGCAAGACTAGAAAAACCAAATAATTCCTCCGATTGTTCTCTGACGTGATGATAAGTATAGAGTTTAATATCGTCGTTGAGGTTGATATTTTCAAAATCAATAGAGGTAAGCGTCACTTCATAGCCGACACCCTGAACGTCAATAATGGCTGAATTAGCGAATTTTTCGGCAACCTGGCCGCGAACGTGTGCAATCATATCTTTATTATAACAAGAAAAAGGCCGCACAAGGGCGGCCAGGGGTTGTTGGGCTCGATTTTTAGTCTGGATAACCGTAGAAGACGTTGCCTCCCAACCAGCAACAGTCATCCGTGTCTGTACCTATACTATTGAAGAACAGGTAGTACTCCGGTAGTGTGCGCTCGTAATTGGGGTCAAGAACTTCTTCGACGATTCTCTCACAGTCGTCGAGGGCTTCAGGTTCATTGATAGGTGCCGTGAATAAGATGTCTGCCGGCTCGAACTGGTTTTCTTCATAGACAACTTCTTGGAGAGTGTCAGGAAAACCATCATCCAGCATACGATTGAGAACTACTTCCGCAACAGCTTCGCCGCCTTCTCCGCGACTCTCATGATAAATGAGACGTGCAAATGTTTCTCTATCATATTCATCTATATCATCCAGCAAATCCGCATACGGGCTTGTGGCTTGTTGTTCCTCCTCTACTTCTGAGACTGCCGTATCGTGGATAACTTCTTCGACATCTTGAATGCTTGCAGTAATACTCTGGGCAAGCTTCTGGCCAGAAATAGGTGCACTTTCACCTAATCCTGAATCAGTTTTAGCGTAAGCCTTCGTAACAAGCTTGGTATCGACAACATTGATAGGGCTGGCCTCGGCGTTAGCATGAGAACCTATCCTACTGAGAAGACAAAGAAATCCCGCGAGCATGGCGACGGCAACAACAATGCAAATGAATTCAATCGCTGTGCGTTTGAATGAGCTTATCATGACATCACTCCCTTCCTAGTAACTGCATGATATGTTGAAACAGCGAAAATACTACGGGTCTTTCGATCCGCAATTAGTATATTAGCATACTTTTGACGTTTTGTCAAGGATAAGGGTTATTTATAAGATATGCGCGTCATTAGAGCATGAGTAATGGCAGCCGCCAAAGCATCTGCGGCATCATCCGGCTTAACGACCTGCTGCATCTTAAGGTAAACGCGTACCGCCTCTTGCATGTCTTTCTTCTTAGCGCGACCATATCCGGTTAATGTCTGTTTAATTTGAAGTGGGGTATATTCCGCAATAGGAAGATTATGTTGCCTGGCGACCAAGATACACACACCGCGCGCCTCTGCAACAGTAATACCAGTGGTAATATTTTGGTTGAAGTATAGCTTCTCTATGGAAAATTCGTCGGGATGCGTTTCTTCTATAATCTCGTTAAGCGATTCATAGATATCTAAAAGACGATCCGCCAAGGGCGTATGGGCTGGAGTAGTAATTACGCCGGCCGTAATCATACGCGGCTGTTTATGTGTTGTAAATTCCACAACACCAAAACCGCAAATGCCAGTACCTGGATCAATTCCGAGAACGCGCTTGGTAGACATATATATTATTATACCTTACGAAATCTGTTGCTGATGGCCTTTAATGTCTTGCGAATGCTATGACGATACTGACAGACAATATAAATAGTACCCGCTAAGATTGCTGTCACGATAGCTGCCGTGGCTATAAATATCTTGGGATTATGGTACTGTTTCGCGTCGCTGGTTGGAGTTGGCGCATATTCAGTCGTTTCGCCAACGTTTTCTCTGATTTTGCGGCAGCGGTTGGTTTCCGGATTTCGTTCGTACCCCTCTTTACAAGGCGTAGGCTCCGTTGTTGTAGTTTTCTTGCGACAACGATTAGTCTCTGGGTTTCTCTCGTAGCCCTCTTTACAAGGCGTTAATGCCGAAACAGTCGGTAAGCTTTTACATCTGTTCGTTTGCGGATTGAGATATTTACCCGCCGGACAGACGATGTTGGCTTTTGTGGTTGTTGTTTGATTAACGCAGTTGCCAGTAGTGGGGTTAATGACCTTTCCAGGTTCGCAAGTTTTAAACTCTTGATAGATATTGGCTGCGTTAGGAGTTATATGATATGTCTGGCGCCAAATATGCGTATCTTTTCCTAGATCAAACAACGCGTATGATGTTCCCTTTTTCTGGCCGTGCGGATGATTGATCTGAGTAACAGTTTGTTTTTCTTGATTAATAATGCTGACTGGATTTGAACTACTGGGGTCTTTGGTAAGAGATAAATCTGGATTTTGAAAAATATAATACTCCCCTGCTTTTAATTCTCCATTCAATGGATAATCTGTCGTTTTATATCTTAAAAAACAGGAATCAAGTATGATTGGACCCGGATTCGGATTATATAGCTCAATGAATTGCTCAGACGCACTATTGGCATAGTTACTGTATATCTCCGTAATAATGGCCCCATCGCAACTTATTGTAGGTTCTTCCAAAGGTTCTGAAATAGCCTCAGTGATACTGTCGAGATTTAAAGTAGGATAATACTTTTCAAATATAAACTTGCGCTCCGGACAATCTTTAGCACAACGAACTAGCGAATAATTATCGTTTTCTTTAGTGGCAAATTTCGCATAATTATCAGCACATTCAAGTTTACCCCAACATATTTCATCGATTTTATGCTCGCCTTGATATAACTCGAGTTTGCCAGCCGTAGAAGCAAGGCCGGAAGAACCAAAATTATAGAGGTAATAGCTACCTTCAGCAGATGAATATTGAGGGCTAATAGCAGCGCCCAAAACGAGATGCTCGGTCATCAATAAAAGACGATCGGAAAATGATATTTCTCCGGCTAAATTACCGGAACTATTGATATATACAATCCGAAAAGATGATAAATCTAAATCCGCATCCACCGTACGTTCTAGTTCGATAAAATCATAATTTTGCGACGAATCATCGTTTTTATAACCTGCGTTTAATGCATGAAAACGTAGAGGCGGAGATGCGGCGTTCTCTTCTGCATGAACAGAGGTGGAAACGCAAAAAACGGTAAGGATATTAATAATTATTCAGGTATATATTCACAGTTTTTTCATATTTACAGCATAGGAAAAACTAGGAAATATCCCAAGCATAAGTGCAATATTTTCTTAAGCGTGCTAAACTGAAAGCATGAGCGATTTCCTAAGTATCGCTACGATTATCCTTGCGGGTATTGTTCAAGCTTCCCTGCAGTTAAGTTTGGGCGGCCTTGTTTTGTTGTACCACTCTAGTATGGGACATCATAAAAGGCGTAAAACTCGCTATTTGGCTAAAAATTATATTATCGGCGCATGCTCTATTAGCTTTGTAATGGTTTGCGCTGGGGCATTTCTAATTCAGCAATTTGCCGATGCTGTCATGAT
Source organism: uncultured Candidatus Saccharibacteria bacterium (assembly GCA_946537195.1). Classification (GTDB taxonomy): domain Bacteria; phylum Patescibacteriota; class Saccharimonadia; order Saccharimonadales; family Saccharimonadaceae; genus UBA2834. Next base: position 7,980 of record CAMNFE010000029.1, read on the forward strand.
GCAGGAACTGTTGGTTATATCGATTGGTGCTTTGATAGCATGTGCCCTCGTAATGTGGCTAGGATATTTCCGTGAAGGAAAAGGTACGGAATTGTGGGTGCCAAAGAGTTTCGCAAGATATATCGCAAGAAGAGCTAGACAAACTAACGATAACATCGAAGCTTTTTCTTTGGGGATGCTAAGTTCATTCGCTGAGCTCCCACTCACGTTAGCAATTTATTTTGTAGTTGCGAACTGCATCGTGAATGCCCAGGTACCATTACTGGCCGCCCTATTCTACATCGCAATCATTGCTCTACCGATGGTAATCCTCAAAGTCAGCATAAAGGCCGGCCGAAATGTAGTGATGGCGCAAAAGTGGCGCGTCCGAAATAAAGCCTTCGCAAAGGCATTCTCTGGAAGCAGTTTCTTGGTACTAGCGTTGTTTATAGTAGCATTTTGGGTAATCTAAATGGGTAGAAAAAGAATTACTTACGAATATACACACGATGGTATAAAAGACAGCGTTTTTCGCCATGCAAAAGCCTTACGTCTGCCGGAAGGTTGGGGCGAGCAGATAGCTGAAAGGATAGCGACAGCTGCCGATAAATGGATTGAAGATAAAGATATCGTCACCGAAGAAGATCTTAAGAATTTTGTTTGCGGAGAATTAGAAGAAGTAAGCCCGGATATCGCTTTTGCTTATCGAAATCATGATAAAATAATATAAGATGAGTAAGCGTTTCGATTATGACCTGGCCGTTATCGGGAGTGGCGACGCAGGCGGTAAAGCGGCATTAATTGCAGCCGAATCAGGAC
>CAMNFE010000030.1 GCA_946537195.1 uncultured Candidatus Saccharibacteria bacterium
AAAAGCCAAAAACTTGATATAATGCAACAAGTTACCAAAGACAGCGGCGACCCAACGGGTTTAATAATGCCGCCGAGGAGATTTATTCTTGTATTATTGGTGACGAAACCTTAACATTTTGGCTACCAAATTAATACCAAAAGGAGATTTCTATCTATGGCAATTAGCAAAGATAAGAAACAACAATTGGTTGCCGACTTAAACGAGCTTCTCAGCGACGCTAAGATGACAGTTTTTGCAAAATACCAAGGCCTCACGGTCAAGGAAATGCAAGAACTTCGCAAAGCTGCGCGCGAGAATAATGTCAAAATTAAAATCGTCAAGAACCGCCTTGTCCGTGTTGCTATGGGCAATATCGCGGTCTACAAAGACACTGACACCAGTGCCCTCGAAGGCCAACTTCTTTACGCCGTTTCTAACGACGACGAAGTAGCTCCAGCGCAAGTCCTTGCAAAATTCGCAAAGGAGCATGATGCCCTCGAACTTAAGGGCGCATTCAGCGGTGAAGGTGCAAATCTCGACGAGACAGAAGTAAAAGCACTTGCCGATCTTCCAAGCAAAGATCAACTCATCGGTCAGGTTGTGGATATGCTCCTCAGCCCAGTCAACGATGTCACGAATGGTCTTTCTGGCAACTTGCATGCTTTGCTCGACGGCATTGCCGACAAAGCAACCAATTAATCGCATTTACGCGAATACTTATTAACCAATAACGAATAAAGGAGTCTAACATGGCTGCTGATGTAAAGAAACTAGCAGAGGAATTGGTTAAGCTCACCGTCCTCGAAGTTAACGAGCTTAAAACTATCCTTAAGGATGAATATGGCATTGAGCCTGCTGCTGCCGCTGTTGCTGTAGCTGCTGGTCCAGCTGACGCTGGTGCCGCTGCCGCTGAAGAGAAGAGCGAATACAACGTTGTTCTTAAAGATGCTGGCGCACAAAAGATTGCAGTTATCAAGGCTGTTAAGGAAGCTACCGGTCTTGGTCTTGGCGAAGCTAAGGCTATTGTCGATGGCGCTCCAGCCACTGTAAAAGAAAAGGTTGCAAAAGACGAAGCCGAAGCTATGAAGAAAGCTCTCGAAGACGCCGGCGCAACCGTCGAACTCGCTTAAGTTCAAATTATTATAGCCAAAATGTTTTCAAAGAGCGACCCTATTTACGGGGTCGTTTTTTGTTGTCAGGAATCATCATAAGCTGATCCCACCCCGCCCGCCGAAAATTCTTCGGCGGGTTTTTCGTGCCAAAATATAGTAAACTATAAGCAATATGGGTCATAAATCCGGCATACTAACTAATCCAGAGCCAACCGAGATCGAAGAAAAGACTGCAGCACAGCTTGACGACGAAAAGCGTCCGGCTGCTATGCAAGTGTCTTCTAGTATGTTCGATCTCGCCGAAACCGACGATCGTCCTGCTATTGAGCAAAAGGTCGCAAAGGGCGTCATATTTGGCGGCAACGAGAGCTCCGAGCAAAAAGCCGCCGGGGAAACCCCAGGCGGTTCCAAAAACTTCCATATTGACGCCAATTTCGCCGCCGAAATGCACGAGCGCGACAAGAAAGAACGCGCCGAACGTAAGGCTAGGCAAGAAGAAGCTGCCAAAAAAGAACAGCAAGAAGCGGAGAAGCGCAAAGAAAAAATTGCCGAAGAATTAGCCAATTCGCAAACTCTCGACGACGAAGAATTGCGCGACAAAATTAAAGAAGAAATCGCCAACAACAACGAATCTAAACTTTACCCAGACTCTAGTTCTTTCACCGCTGAAGTAGAGGACGAGTTATGGCGCAAACGCGCCGAAAAGGGCGGCCAAATTGCTGGTCGCGCCAAAATCGAAGACGTTCAAAACGAAGATATACGTAGAGCTATCACTTTTTCTTTCATCATGGAAGCTATTGCAGTTGTCTTTATGTTACTTGCGTTTTTAAGCAGAGTAACCAACGGGCCGCAGATTATCTTTTATGTTGTCGGTATGATTCTTATACTTGTGTCCGGGGTTCTACTTTACGAAAATGGCAACAAAGCCAAGCATCACCAAGTTCCGTCCGACCAGAAAACTCAGTTTACCGCCGCCGCCATTGCCCCTGGCTTCTTATTACGTTTCTTATTTATCATGCTGTTTTCCCAAGTCCCAATCACTGGCAGCTTAGTCGGAGTTATTGCCGGAGCAACTATTGGCGCCTCACTACACTACATCTTTCTAAACCACTACAATATCTACGTCTCAATAAAAGACACTTTAATAATGACTGGCATATTTATTGTTATAACTACATTATCCCTACTCGTTTCAAGTAACGGAAACGGCATAATGATCGGCATGGGGCTCATTATGTATGTATTAAATATCATTGAATTCTTCTTTGGCGATTATGTTGCCATGTTGCTCGCACTTAGAACCAATAAATAAATCATAAGCAAAATGTCAATGGTAAAAAATACAACATTTTCGCTGCTACCTCTGTAAAACGTGTGGAAAACCCCAAAAATTCTTACATTGACAAGTATTGGCTAAAAATATATCATATAATTAATAACTAACACAGGCAGGATGCGAGGTATGTCTGAAATATCAGAAAAACAAATAAAAAGGCTACGAAGTCTACTCACTGAGGCTGAGACTAATTTATCAGCCGCAAAAGAATTATTAACGTCAATGCTTGGCGATGGCGATATTATTACCGCCCCAGCTAGCACTGTTATCGACAGCCCAGAAGGCAAGATTATTGAAGGTGTATTTGATGGTCAAATTATGATTGGCCCAGACGGCAAGAACTATCCAGTTCCAGCCAACTACGCCTCTAAGTCCAAGCTCGTCGAGGGCGATATTCTGAAACTTACTATCGGCGAAAGTGGCAAATTCATGTACAAGCAGATTGGCCCTGTTGAGCGCAAGACCGTCATCGGTACGCTCACTAGCCACGACGATCAGTATTTCGTTGAAATTAACGGCAAAGAATACAAGATTCTCTATGCATCCGTTACTTATTTCCGCCTCAAAGTCGGCGATCAGGTTACGGTCGTTATTCCGGCAGACAACGAAGACGCTACTTGGGCCGCCGTCGAAGCCAGCCTATAAATAATCTCGCATCAAAAAACTCCCGTTTCCGGGAGTTTTTTTAATTCTTCCGACAATAATAAGTCATTTTGTCGTTTTGGTTCGTAAATACGATAGCTTCACTTTTCTCGTTAAAATTCAGAGTGTACTCGTCTTCGTAGTTTGACTCTTCTGTGGTAATATCCGTGCCTTCCGTAACATTCTTTTTGACATTAAACATAAAATGATAGTTAACTTCACGTCCACCGTCTTCGCTTACGGTACGAGTTTGATTTGTTTCGCGATAGTCGCCCATTAAGTATGTATCGTCGGACTCGCTTAATTTAAAGTTCTGGTTATTCTCCAACGTTAGCTTAAATTCTATCTGATTATCAAGATAATTATATTGATCCGTCGCACAATTATAACTTCCTAAATAATCAACTTCATAAACACCAGACGAGCCGGAACGTTTTATTACAGTAGCTAACACAATCGCTAGAGCACCCAACATCAAAACACATATTCCTATCACAATAAACGGCGCTATACTGCGTCGCTTTGGTGCCGGCTCTGGCGTAACATTTACTACAGGATGGCTCGGTTCAATCATCGAAACTGGCTGACCTTGATCCATATTAGACTCCCGACGTTAATCTCACGTAAGACACCGAAAACAATACATACATAAAGAAGAAGGCGGCCATTGCTAATACTAATACTGAGGCGAGCACATAGCTCGGATGGCCTTTATATTTTGCGTTATTCAGCAAAGCTAGGAATAAAGAAACCATCGCCATCGAAACTAGTACCATTAAGGTAGTGGAGCTTAAATCGTCCCAGTTGCCATTAATAGTCATGGCAAAATTGAACAAAATTCGTACAAAAACAATCGTGTCTATTACGATCACGACAATATTCAATAAACGGTTTCGCTCTTTAAGCTTTTGCGCTTTCGTCATCACTATATTTATATCATACTTATGCTATTTTTTCTAAGCCGTGATACAATTTAAGTAATATTAAAATTAAGAGGTGTGTATGAGTAAAGAACTCAAAAAATATATTGCCGAGTTTATCGGCACGGCCATTTTGGTGCTCTTTGGCTGCGGTACCGCAGTTATCACGGGTGGAGATGTAGTTCCTACTGCCTTGGCGTTCGGTCTCGCCATTGTTGCAGCAGCCTACGCAATTGGAGACATTTCCGGTTGTCACGTCAACCCAGCAGTCTCACTCGCAATGTTTATCAACAAAAAACTCAAAGGTGCCGAATTCTGCGGCTACGTTTGTGCGCAAATCCTTGGTGCACTCGGTGGCGCGCTACTACTTTGGGCCATCCTAGCACTTTGTGGTGTCGATAAGGCCACTTCCGGTCTTGGCGCCAACTCTTTCATTGTCGACAACACTGGCGGTATGTGGGCGTCAATCCTCGTTGAGATAATCCTCACTTTCGTATTCGTTTATACGATTCTTGGTGTTACCAGCGATAAAAATAAAGCACACATTGCCGGTCTCGTTATCGGTCTTACTCTAACCTTTGTCCATTTGCTCGGCATCGGTTGGACCGGAACTTCCGTCAACCCAGCTCGTAGCCTTGCACCAGCAATCCTACTTGGCGGTACGGCACTCAGCCAAGTTTGGGTCTTCCTGGTCGCCCCACTCATTGGTGGCGCCCTCGCAGCCTATACTTTCCGCTTGCTAAATAAGAAATAATCACGGCCGTAAAAAGCGCCCAAATGGAGGGCGCTTTTTGTATGTCTTAAATTGTCTATGCTAAAATTAAAGCAATAAAGAGAGGTAGTGACTAATGAAAAAACCGGAGGAAAGCGGTGGCAATCGGGAAGATTTACGCGAAAACCGCGACGAGATGTGGGAGGATTTACAAGAGATACCTTTTAAGCGCAGTTGGGCTCCCGTCGCAGAGTTAGAAAAACCAAAAACCTATCACATGCAAATTGCCCCTAGATTTTTCAGCTTAATGAACATAACTATAATTGACACCCCGAAATGGCAACATTATTTCAAAGACGAACAGGACAAAGGTGTCAACAAAGACGAAACTGAATATAACAAAGTTTTGCAAGCTATTGAAGCATGGAATAACGCAAGTCAAGAAAGTCGAAATAAATTCTTAGAAACCGGTGAATATTCCGATGAAATTACCGGTGATATGATTAGCCTCTTAACTGAACAGCGGATTATTGGCTTCGCCAATCGTGAGCCAGGCGGTGGCGGCGGCGGAGGTGGCGGCCATGAAGGCGGTCATGACGGAGGTGGTGATCGCGGTGGCGACGACGGTCCTAGAGGTGGCGGCCCACGTAGTGGTGATGGTAAACCTCGTGGCGGCGAAGGCCCTGGCGTTGCACCTATTCCTCCTTTTGAGGGCCCAAAATCCCACCCGGAAGACGAGGATACCGACGAACCTAAACCAGAAAACGATGGCGGCGATGACGAACAACCGGGAGACGACGTTGAGCAGCCTATTCCGGAAGATCCAGGTAACGAAACTAAGCCAGACGACCCTGGCGACGATAAGGAAAAACCGGAAGATCCAGAAGATGATTCAGAAGAACCAGAAGCTCTAGAGGAAGAAAAAGAAACCACCTTCACTATCATCAAACGTTTCTTGAAGCGCGAGCTGACAGAGGAAGAAAAAGCGGCAATTGCCGAAAAAGTCAAAAAAGAAAAAGACAAATTTCTCCAACGCTTAGCTGCCGGCACTGCTATGGTCATGTTAGCCTTGATGCTTTTAATACCACCAGTAGATACCATCCAAAATCCAAACAATGTTAGTGTTTCAGGAGAGGGTATACGGACCGAACAAGCATATCACCCCGCAAGCGAGCATGAACGCACACTTACAGAAGCCGAGCAACAACAGATGCGCGAAGAACTAATCGAAAAATTACTTCAAGATACAAGTCTCGGTGACACCGTTGAATTGCCGAGTGGAACCGTCCTGCATAATTCTTCAGACTACGAGCTAGTACAAAAACTCGGCGGTAACGATCCAACCGTCACGATTGGCGAGAGCTCCTTACGTGCCGAAGGTGAATATACACTCGATCGTGTTTCTTTCCTCGACGAAGATGGCAATATTATTGATGCCTATCATATCGAAGACGGCGATAATGGCAGCATTCAAGATTTACTCCAGCAAACTCGCCAAAATTCTGGCTACGAGGGCAAGATCTCTATTTCCTGCCACTTTGACGGGCCAAACGGCGGCGGCGAATTAAGTGGCCAAACCGGCTGGTCTGCTGGATTCGGCACAGAGTTCGGCATCGACGAAAGCCAAATTCCAGACACTATTATCGAAACCGAACCTGCCTATACTACTGAAGATACTATTACCTACGAATATCACGGCGAAGGTACCGACGCCGCAAATGGACAAATCGAAGTCACTACTAGCGAAGGAAAAACTGTCACGATTGATATCATGAAACCGGACGGAACCTATCGTTCTGCCGGCGAAACCGTCATCGGCTCAGACGGCAACGCCTACCAAATTGAAAGTATCGACATCCAAGACGGTGGCACTTCCCAAAAACTCAATCTTCTCAAACTCGGACATGATCTTGCTATGCTTGGGCTAGCTGGCACCGGCATCGCGTTAGCGCTCTCTGGCAGACGCAAACGCGAAGAAGGCGAACCTGGAGGCGATGGCGACACGGAGGCAACACCAGAATTCGTCACCGAACGCGAGATGATGGAATTAAACGGCGAACAACTCGTCCGCTTAACCAAAATCTTCTCCGAAAGAGCTGGCGATACCTCTGATGAAATTGCCGAAGAGATGGCCGAAAAAGCTGGAGTTACCATACCACTCGACATCGACATCGCCACTACTACCCCTGAAGAATTAGAAAAGTATCTTGCAGAAAGTCGCGCTGACAGCATCTTCTCCGGCATGACTTATTCTGAAGAATTGATGGCGAGGACTTTACTTGCCAAACACGACGAAGCTACACTTGAAGATCTCAGCCAACGTATTGGTATGGATCTTGAAGAATTAGCTGATCAAATTCTCAATGGCACACCAGAGTGGGCAGAGAACCCGGAAGCCGAATACGAATTCATTGATACAAACGAAAATGAGGAGGTATAAAAATGCAACTTGAACCAGGTGACCGTTTCCAGCTTTCGGACGGACATACTTATCTATATCTTTTCCCTCTAACTTTGCGTGGCGAAGAATATTACATCTTTTCCTGCGAAGAAAACGACGACGCTTTTCGCCTTGGCAAAATTACTAAAGAGGGCGATGAAGAAAAAATCACTTTCATTTTTGACAAAGAGCTATTAGAAGAAGCCGTTAACTACGCCAAAGAGCATCAAGACGAGCTCTAAGCCTCTGCGCTATCTCTAAAAAAATGCTACAATATATCTAATGAAGGCGTTGTATCGTAGATATCGTCCCAAAACGCTAAGTGAGGTAGTTGGGCAGGAACAAATCACCGACGTTTTGCAGAGCTCTCTGCAAAACGGTAAAATTGCGCACGCCTATCTTTTTATTGGTCCACGTGGCACTGGCAAAACGTCCGTAGCGCGTATTTTGGCGCACGAGGTTAACGGTTTTAAATACGAGCTCGAAGATGATTATCTCGACATCATCGAAATCGATGCCGCCAGCAACACTGGTGTCGATAATATCCGCGATTTGCGCGAAAAGGCCATTATTGCGCCAAGCAAGGGTAAATACAAAGTCTATATTATCGACGAAGTTCACATGCTTTCTAAGTCCGCCTTTAATGCACTTCTTAAAACCCTTGAAGAACCGCCGGAACATGTCATTTTTATTATGGCGACCACCGATGCTTATAAAGTTCCTGTCACTATTACTTCGCGTAGTCAGACTTTTACTTTCAAACTTGCTGACCCTAGCACGATGTTCAATCATCTCAAAAAGATTTCCAAAAAAGAGAAGATTAACATCACGGATGACGCTCTAAAAATTATCGTTAAACGCGGCGGCGGTTCCTTCCGCGATTCGCTTAGTCTGCTTGATCAAATTTCCACTTTAAGTGACGATAAAATCGATGCCGACCTTATTACGAAAGCCCTTGGACTTCCACAAAGTGAAACCATTACCAACCTTCTAAACGGCTACGCCGCTGGTGATGCTAGTCGAATTCGTGAACAGCTCCAAAGCCTACTCGATTCCGGCGTTAAGGCTGAAGTTATTGCCGAAAATCTCATCGGCGACATCCTTGCTAATCCACAGCCGATTCATCTCGGTTTGCTCGATAAATTACTCGACGTTTCACGTTCCGCTTATCCTGAAGCAAAACTTCTACTTGCTTTGATTCCGCAAAATATCGCCGTTGCTGCACCGGTTTATACCGCACC
>CAMNFE010000031.1 GCA_946537195.1 uncultured Candidatus Saccharibacteria bacterium
TCCGTATCAATATCCGGCATCGAAATACGGTCAGGATTCAAAAAGCGCTCAAAGAGTAAATCGTACTTTAATGGATCCAGATCGGTGATATGAATTGCATAAGCCAGTAATGAACCTGCTGCCGAACCACGTCCTGGGCCATAAATAATTCCTTGATTCTTTCCCCAGTTAATGAAATCTTGCACAATCAAGAAGTAACCATTGTAGCCCATATTATCGACGACACTAAGTTCGTAATCAATGCGGTCCAAAATCTCTTTCGAAAGTAGCGGACGAATTTCTTCTACCGTCTTCGTTTGGGCTTCCTCTTTCGATAAATAGCCATAGCGTTCCGCTAAACCACGAAAAACCATATTATCTAAATATTGTTTCTCCGTCTCTCCGGTATCAATTGGGAATTTCGGAATCAAAATCCTACCAAGTTCTAGTTTTACATTACAACGATCGGCAATTTTTTTCGTATTCCTAATTGCTTCCGGACAGGTCTTTTGCCAACGCGATATTAATTCTTCTGGCGGAATCACATTTAACTGGAAATCTTTCAAAGTCATGCGATTCTCGTCTGTAATGCGACTACCCGTACCTACACAAAGCAATACTTCATGTGCATCTTGGTCTTCATGCCTTAAATAGTGACCATCGCAAGTTACTACCAATGGTAGCCCAGTCTTCTTTGAAATTTCCATCAACTTGTTGTTGATCTTCGTCTGCTCTGACCAATGTGTTGGCGAATCGGGATGCCCATGATCTTGCATTTCCAAATAGAAACGATCCTTAAAGGTCTTCGAATACCATTCAATTAGCTCCATCGTGCGTTTCTCGTCATCCGCACGAATCGCCATTGAAATCTCCGAACCAGCACAGCCCGAACAGCAAATAATGCCTTCGTTATACTCTTCCATTACACGGTGGTCGATACGCGGCTTGTAGTACTTTCCTTCAATTTCCGCAATCGTCATCAAACGACAAAGATTTTCAAAACCTTTATCGTTCATCGCTAAAAGTGTAATATGGAAACGCTCCTTATCATATGCCGGATCACGATCTTCCAATCTACGCGCCGCTACATATGCTTCTAAACCCAAAATCGGCTTCACGCCCGCATCGGTCGCAGTCTTATAGAGGTCAATTAAACCAGACATCGTGCCGTGGTCAGTTACTGCCACTGCTTCCATGCCCTGCTCTTTCACAAAATCCACTAGCTCATCCATCTTAGTCAAGCCATCAAGCAATGAATAATGCGTATGATTATGCAGATGCACAAAATCACTCGGTTTTAATTGTTCCTCCGTAGCCATACATTTATTCTACCACGAAAGAACAAAATACCCTTCAAGGGGTATTTTATTTTGCCAATTTCAAATAATAGAACCGCTCTATATTCCCGAAACGCCCCGCCACTTCATTATCACGTTTCGCGAGCACGACAAATTTATTCCTTTTCAGCCACTGCTCAAAATACGAAATAATCTCACGACGTACCTTACTATTCTTCACTACACCATCCTTTAGCTGATAGCTGCGCGCTTCAAACTGTGGCTTCAACATGACTAGAAATTCTGTCTTTTTATCAGCCAGCTCATCGGCAGCATATTTCAATACCTTTCGGAGGCTCACGAAACTTACATCAGCCAAAATAATATCTGGTGGCATACAGTGAAAATCAAAAATATCCATTTTTTCATAAAGCTCCACTTGCTGGTTAAAACGCAGCGGCGCTTTCATTTGATTTGTTCCTTTTTCAACCGCAATTACCTTTTCTGCGCCCCTCTTCAGTGCATACTCCGTAAATCCACCCGTCGAAGAGCCGATATCTAGCACTGTCTTTCCGTGAAAATCAACACCAAAGGCCATCACGGCATCTCTCAGTTTATACTCTGCTCTACTTACTGCGCTCATTTACTTCATTATAGCAAGCAACGCTCGCTCCGATTTTTTAACTTCCACCATCTGAACTTGATCAATCATCTTATATTCACCTTCTGCCTGAAACATCATTTTTGACGGCTTTCTAAACACTAGACAATCGTAGTCGCTTTCCGTGCCCGGAATCTTTCTAAAGATACTTCTTAGCATATAAACTGCAAGATGCCAAAAACGATTCATTTTTCCTGTCGCACTTAAGAACATATCCTTATCTTGACAATACTTTCCTCCGCGCATCATCTTTGCTACGGTCTTGCCATTCACGGCCATGTAATCCGATGCCCCGTCGCTTTCCACAAATTCTTCTGAAGAATTACCTAGGCTAAACTCCGGCATAAAGCGATGTTTTCTATGCTGTTTTAGCCACCAACGCACTAGTACCGCTAAGCTAAAGGTCATTTTTTTCTTCCCTTTTTGTAGAGCTTTTCGCGTTTTAGGATGGTCAAAAACCGCGCAAGCTTCCGCAAACATTCCAATCGTGAAATAGCACATCCCATATCGCCAATGGTTGCCGTTAATGCTACATTCTAGCGGCCATATTTTCTGCGCCTTGTCGACATTTTGCAATATTTCATCTATCTTCATTTTGCCAAACGTCCGTGCCGTATCGTTGAAGTTGCCATAGCCCAACACACCTAGTCGAACATTTTCTTTGTTCGACAGCATAATACCATTAAGAGCAATATTAGCAGTGCCATCCCCTCCGGCCGCTATAACCACGTCGCCATCTTGCACAATCTTCGCTAAACGTTCTGCATTATCATCCACATCAGTATCTGCAACCTCGAATTTACCGAGCATCCACCCTTTAATACCGCGCAATTTATCGACTACTTCCTTCTTTACCTGTAAAAAATGTGAACTTCTCGGATTGTAAACCAGAATCAATCTTTTCATTTTTGTGTCCATTCTTCCAAATGCTTGTTCAATTCGTCAATCTTATCATAAAACAACAATAATTCTTCTTTATTTTTTCCAACTAAATCCTCTATCTTTACATCTGCATATTTCTTCTGTAATGTTTCACCCTCACTTAGCAAACTCTTATAATTCTTTTCGAATTCCTTATCTTTCGCGTTCAACTTCTTCACCTTAGCGCGATAATCAATCACATCTTTTGCCATCTTTGATAAATAATCATTTTCGGAATTACCTAGCGATTCTAAATCCTGATCGCTCAACTCTCCATCGAACGCCACCTTCATATCTTGTTCAGCTAAAAGTAGCGTTCTAAGGTATGCGTAAGAAAGCGCAACCTCGTCTGTCGCTTTATCTATCTCTTCACTTTTCCCAGAATTAATATCTTTTATCTTTTGCAATAGTTCTTGCATTGCTTTATCTTCTGGGATAACTTTTTCAAATTCTTCAGCCACTTTCTTCTCTTCATCGCTTAGTTTCGCGGCTTTAGTCTTCGTATTTAAGAAAACTTCTACAGCATTTTTGCCTTGTGCGATTTCATGTGTCTTTTCAAGCACATCGGAATAGTTTTCTTTCTGTTTAACCTCTTGTGTTCTATTAGCAACAATTAAGCCAACGCAAACTCCGATAGCAACAATAAAACCCGCCCCAACACATAACGCTATCTTTACAGACTTCTTCATTACCACCTCGTTACCCATAACTCACTATCTAAAGGCCAAGAATTCGCTTTACAGCCGCGCAAACCCGTAGATTGCTGCAACATTACTGGCGCCACTCCTCCAGGCCCACAGGCCTCCGTATGATCGTGTCCAAGAAAATGTCCAACTTCATGATTAATCACCATCGATCTATAACTGTTTAAACTCAATCCGGCCGAGTTATAGCTCTGTGTTGCGCCTAACCAACGCGCATCATTAATTAGGACTTCGGGATATACCGTACAGCTCAATTCCGCCGAACAGCCGTAGTATTTATCGATCTCAACTCCTGAAGCCAAAATTACATGCAATCTGCCACCACTAGCCACTCTCGTAAACTTTACGCCTGCCCTTCGCCATCCTCTGCTATCCGTCAATGTGCTCTCAACAAAATTCGTAAATTCGTTTAAATTCCCCTTAACCGATCCACGCGTTTTTACGTCAAAAGTCACATTATACTTTACTGCCACATTTGAATTGCTTGAGCCAGAATTAGACCCAGTTCCCTGAGTCTTTTTCTGTAAACTTGAAAATTCCTCTGAAGTTTTTTCCAGACTAATCTTTTGTGTCGCAACCTCATGCGCAACAACAAACGTAATTAATCCTTCAATCATATACCCCCTATTTTATACTATTTTTTATCGTCTTTTTGAGCTTCGCAAGGAATAATACCGTCAATCGCAGCTTTATCCGCATCCGTTAAATCCTGGCAAGGATCTGGTTTTGATGCATCAAATCCAGTTCGCACCCATTTACCATCAGCAATCTTTTCATACAATACTGCGCGTACGGTGCCGCTATTTCTATGAATACCGAGGCTTACTACCTTATAGACGCCGTTTCTAATTACAAAGTTAATATTAGAGTCAGCCAAATCTAGCTTAAAATCAGCATTATACTTCTCTACTAGTAATCTATTGATTTCGTCTAGGTCGCCACCGTTCAAAGTTTCTCGTGCATCCAATTGAGTAATCGCGCCGCTTAAGTCGCCCACGCCCATCTTGCTATAGACTGAATTAACTTCCGCTTGAATTTGCTCCTTATCTCGCTTCAAATCTGCAACTTCAGAGCTTTTATTTATCACAAGAAAAACCGCCAACGCCAAGCCAACCAACAAACCGGCTGCAAGCACCATTAAACAAATTGCACCGCGTTGCCAAACATAATCTACAACTTTTCGGCCACTCACAACGCCGTTTGCGTTTACGACATCCACTACATTCATCGGAACCGGTGCGGCTTCTTGCTGCTGAGCCTGCTGTTGCTGCTGCACTGCCTTATCGTCGTAATTCGCATAAGAGATGTTTGGTCCACCAAAGCCATCAAAATTACCTTCGGCCTGACTTTGAGGCTGTTGTCCATTCATGTTTGCTTGGTTGTTATCTTGTTGCGGATTCATCTTTCTCCTCACCAGAAGTACTTATGCTTACATAATAACATATTATTCGTATTTTGATAATCATACTATCAAAGAACAAGACACAAAAAATGGCGGAGAGAACAGGATTCGAACCTGCGAAGGCCTTGCGACCTTACACGCTTTCCAAGCGTGCTCCTTCAACCACTCGGACACCTCTCCGGCTACGCTTTATTCTAGCATAAAAACCCTCACCTGAACAGATATGTAAAAAACGCTCAAAAAATAAACGTTATCAATTTTATTATTAAGCAAAAACAGATATAATATAACATAGTCAAAAACTAACTAGAAACTGCGATGTCAAAAGATAATAAGGATAACGAAACAATCATTGAGCTCAAGGCCATTACGAAGCGCTACGGCTTTGGAGACGCTGAATCTTTCGCGCTTCACAATTTCGACCTCGACGTCAAACGTGGCGAATTTATCATGATCATGGGGCCATCCGGTTGTGGCAAAACCACTCTACTTAATATTATTGGCCTTCTCGATAAACCAACTTCTGGCGAATACCTTCTTAACGGCAAAAATACTGAGCGTATTTCCTCTCGTCGTAAAGCTCGTTTTCGTGCTAAAGAAATTGGTTTCATTTTCCAAAGTTTCAACCTAATTCCTAATCTATCCGTCATCGAAAACGTTTCCCTTCCCTTAATTTACTCCGGCTATCACAAAACACGCCGCCTCAAAAAAGCCGACGACATCCTTGAACATTTTCATCTTCGCGAGCGCGAATATTACATGCCATACCAACTTTCTGGTGGACAACAGCAGCGCGTTGCTATCGCCCGCAGTCTAGTTTCTAATCCATCCATTATTCTCGCCGATGAGCCTACCGGCAACCTCGATAGTCGCAGTAGCCATATCATCATGGAAGAGCTTCGTGATATCCATGCTCAAGGCAACACCATTATCATGGTTACCCATAATCCCGCCCTCACGACCTACGCCACTCGCGTCATTAATATGCTTGACGGCGAAATCGATACCGACATTAAAACCGTCGACGATAGCGAACTTCCACGTCCTGGCGATCCGGAAAAGATTTCTGTACGCATTCTAAGCAAAAAACGTCCAGTAGAGCTCGAGATCGATTCTCAAACTAAAGTCGTCGTTTCGGGCGATCATGTTACTACCGAAAACAAAGAAAACAACAAAAAGGCCAGTGATACTAAAGTCTCCAAAAAGACTCGCAAAGAAGGCAAAAAGAAAATTAAAACCAAGAAAAAGGAGTCTTAATCATGGCCCTACTACTTAATACGCATTTTCATCTCGCAGTCGACAGTCTCCGTCGCAATCGTGGCCGTACTTTCCTTTCTGCGCTTGGTATCGCTATCGGCGTCGCCTCCATCGTATTAATCCTTTCTCTAACCGGCGGCATCAATAATCTTATCAGTGCTAATTCTGATAAAAATAATGCTGATTTAATCCTTGTTCGTCCAAGTACTGGCAAGAATACCACCGAAAGCATCATTAGCGAACTTACTGCCAACAACCAATTCGTTAAGTCTAATCTTACCCTCGAAGACGTTAAAACTATCTCTAACATCGACCACGTTTCCGCCGCAGCACCAATCGCTTCTTCAACTGGCGCAATTAAAATCGGCGAACGTACCATTCAGTCCGTTAATGTAGTCGCTACCAATCCTGAATTCGCTAACGTCGTTTCTCTCCATCTTAAAAATGGTCAATTCCTTGATTCTAGCTTACGTAAGAATGTTGCTGTTCTAGGCTACGACATCGCTATGCAACAGTTTGGCGGCACAGAAGCTATCACTAAGACCTTTAAATACAATGGCCAAAACTTTATGGTAGTAGGCGTGCTCGATAAAACTGATGACCCTATTAACTACAACGGTGTCAACCTCGACGATTCTATTCTTATTGACATCAATTATGCCAGTACTTTTGAATCATCAATTCAGATTCAGCAAATCGACGTCCGCACCGAAACTACCGACGCAGTTGAAGGCGTCACTGGTCAAATCAAGGATAATCTCACTAAAACTAAAAATGGTGATCAAAGTTTTGCCGTCATTACCAGTTCAGAAGATATGCATCCGGCCGGCTCTCTCCTTTCTATCATTTCAAGCATGCTTACACTTGTTGCATCTATTTCCCTAGTCGTAGGAGGCGTTGGTATCATGAATATCATGCTTGTCTCAGTTTCTGAGCGCACGCGTGAAATTGGTATTCGTAAATCCGTCGGCGCTTCATCTGGCAACATCCTACTTCAATTCCTCTTCGAATCCGTAATTCTCAGCATCATGGGCGGCGTCCTTGGTTTCATCCTTGGCTATATTGGCGCATTTATCATTTCACTTATTACTCCGTTCGCACCACATATATCCTGGCAAATACTTGGCATCACCGGTGGCGTTTCCCTAATTGTCGGCGTTCTCTTTGGCATTTACCCAGCCATCAAAGCCGCTAGTAAAGATCCAATCGCCTCACTAAAGTATTATCGTTAAAAATACCGCCCATAAAAAATACCCCCGAAGGGGGGTATTTTATTTTTAGGCGATTAAACCACGCCTCTGCAATAACCCCATATAGCCGTCACCATTTTTCATCCTATTTAAGAACCCACCATCTTCTCCTCGCTTAAGTCCGCTTTCATTATAGTGATTGGCTCTCGGCGCCATAGCGACAAATTGCCCGACTGCTCGCCTTAATTGGTCAAACTCTCCCTGAGTAATCCCATGTCCAATAGCTTTCTCTATTAAGCCAAGATTAGTTCCCATTCGGTCCGCTAACGTTTCTGTCCTATTTCTATTTATAAAGACACCTTCCTCAATATCCTTAACCGTTACCGGCCTTACTGCAGCAAGAGCTTCTTTAGCTTCTTTTTCAGCTTTTAGAGCAATCAAATCTTTATAGCCCATACTTTCAACATCAGCATCCGGAGTTCCCGCCAACTCAGACCTTAACGACTTAACGGCATCTTCAAAGTTCTTTTTATATTGAGTCAACGTACTAAACTCTAGATTACTTACTTCAGTATTGTTAGTAGAAGTATGCCATTTTCCTAAATCGCTATCCGCATCGCTAAATTCAGCTCTCAAAGCAGCTAAATCACGCTCATAGCGCTCTCTTAATTCTGTGGAATTCCCATTTATTAAATCTTGGTCATTATTATCATCTAACGTTAGTAACCATGCTCCAAATCCCTCTTTATCTTGATTGCCGGCTTCAATGATTGCGTTAAGGCCTTGTCTTCGCGCTTCAACTTGAGCTTCAGCACTACCACTTTCAGCCCCCGAAGCAGCTGAGTCATTCTTATAGCGCTCTCTTAATCTTTTCAAATCCCCATTTA
>CAMNFE010000032.1 GCA_946537195.1 uncultured Candidatus Saccharibacteria bacterium
GTCATACAAGACGGATAGAGGTTCATCCGCGCATCATTTGCGCCCAGATGAATATGACCGAAATACACCATCACATCCTTTGCCAGCTTCAGCTTGGCTAAAATCTTGCCGAGCGCATCGCAGCGCTGAATGTCGATCTTATTTGGCGTCCAAAAGTCGAACGCGCCACCAACCGGTGCAATTGCCGGCGGATAATGCACGATAACCTTTGCGTAGCGTCTATCGAGTAGTCCCATATCCGAAAGATAAGCGTCGATCACTTCCTCGGACAGGTCCAGTAGATGCGTACTTAGTAGCAATACGCCACCGGGCAGAGTATCCGCATAGCGCACATACTTCACGCCAAACGCATCAAAGTAACCACTGTCTGCCAACTTCTGGTAAAGCCGGTTTTCTGGTTCTGTGGTATTTTCGGTTTTGATATCATCCGTAGTGAAATCATCCGGTGTAATTTCACAGTTACCAGGCAGATATACCAACTTTACGCCTTGCTTTTCGGCGGCTTTGGACAGCACGCCCAAGGTATCTTCCAGTACATCTGCAATTTCCTGCCTCATACAGATCGCAAATCGCTCATAACGATTCGCAACTAACTTACAGAAAACGCCCGAGTGCACCGAGTCGAAAATCCATTCTCTCGGAATCTCTGGCTTTTCACAGATTACTTTCTGAATCTCATAGAGCAGGGCAGATACACAAGCTTCGCCGCGTCGCACTTCGTAAAATACTTTTACGACCTGGTTCATCACCGGGCCACGTGCGCCTGCGCCGTCACCATTAATGACAAGAATGTCGCCGGACCGCAGTTCGGCCATCATGCCAAGTGCGCGATCAATTAATTCCTTCGCGCCGTGTAAGTCGTTCACTACGTAGATCACATAAATCCCTCCTTTTAAGGTACGGTTAATTGAGTGAGACTTAACTAGTAATATAGTATAGCAGATTTTCTAGGTTTTGTCAATGGGGGGACTTTTAGTTACTCTTCAATCTCTCCGTAATCATCTCAAGTTCATCCTTCGATACGTAATGTCCGTTTTCTCTTACTGCTGCAAGATATTCCTTAACTATTGGAAGTAATCTATCGTAGTCGCGACTATTTGACCTTTCAATTTCACTACGAGATATGGCACCGCCTCCTAATGCAAGATCAACATTATGCCAATGATCACCATCTATTACGTGAAAAATACGTTCACGAGCACCCCCACTTAAACACATCGTTATGCTCAAGTAATCGCAAAAATGGTTATCATCGTGCGGGTAGAAAAAAATACGAAGATTTTCAAAGCCTGGCGGAACTTGCGATATTCTTTCGCCTCTTGCGGTCGCTTCTCGTATTTCCACCGTATACTTCTGTAAAGTTTCAACTAAATAATCAATGCGTTTTTCAACTTCAATTTTCTCAGCCTTGGCGCAGCGTCCTTCTAATGAGTTCGGATCTGGTTCAGGGCCAACGGATTGCTTAGCCAGGCCTATTCTTTCTAACGCTTCTTTTCGTCCTAAATAATCTCTCACGAACACATGCATACTTTTCAATTCTTCAATTTTTCTATTGATTTCTGGATAGCTGTCCTCTTCGCTTAGAGAATCGAGTATTTTTTCACCTCTCTCAATCTGCCTTCTCTCATATCCCTTCATATCAAGATTTACAATTGGAATACCAAAATATGCCGCATGTTTTAGCACCGTCTCGGTTATTCTCCCATTTTCAGCAACGATATAATCTGGACGTTTTGGTTTTCCATTTTCAGAATAACGCCGTAATAATATTTCATTATAACTGTTAGCATTCAGTACGCCGTCTAGTACGTCTATTTTATCCGGATCGCTAATGTCTGCTTCTGCGGTTCCGGCCATATTGCTCGTGCCAGCATCCTTGTTCTCAACCAATATAACCGAATCAGCCTCAACTCGGCTAAAACCGTAGGTTAATTCGTGCTGAACCCTCCTATCGAAATTATGCTCTGAGTTGGTATAAGACGTTGAAATCGTGTCACCCCGCGCGTCGCTGTTACGTGTCCCGAAACCCGCCGTCTGTTCAGCAATATCACGACGTGTATCCCATACTTTGGGATCTTCCATTACCTCTTTATAGGTTTCTGTACCAATCTCTCCCGGATCATTAGCTTGTCGATAGTCTACAGAGTGCGTCAATATTCTAATTGGCATACCATGCAGGGTATAAACTGGAACCTCGGCATCTCCATAGCTCACTAAACTTTTTTCTACATCCGGATTTCCCGCATGTACTTCTTCATCGAGCTGATCGACGCTTAATAACTTCTCATTTAAGCCTCTCTCTAAAAGTTCCTGCGCACGCTGTTTTCGCAAAACGTCATCTCGATGGCTGTCAAAATAATCACGCGCCTCCCCCATATCTCCTTCTAACGCCTCACGTTCACGCTGAGCCTGTTCTTCCCGTCTGCGTTGAGCGCGCTCAATTTCTTCAATGTGCTCAATCTCTTTTTTTCTTTTTCGCTCTTCAGCCAAAGTTCTCTCAAGTTCCTCCTCATTGGCGCGACTGCTTTCATATTCTTCAAGTAGCGCTCGTCGAGCTTCTAATACCGCTTCTTCTTCGCGTCTGGATTCAACTCTTTTTAGCTTTATCCCCAATCGATCCAACAATGCACGCCCAATCTTTTGCGCACGCGTAGGCGGTATTATTTCAGACACTTCACCTTCATTATCGGGCAACCCGTCGCGAAAATTCTCCCGCTCCATATTCTTAATACGACTCACCCTAGATTTCTGAGATCTATCGTACTCTTTTACTAATGTATCCCAAATCGAGGAGCTTTGACTACCAGATTCCGTAGAACTCTCGCCATTTCTTTTCATGTTTTTATTATATCAGCCATTGACAATCAGAGAAAAATAATGCATAATATACAAGCCTCTTTGAGGTCGTTCTTTACTAGGAATGCGTAACCCAGAAACCCCGCACTTTATAAGGAGGGGAACATTCATGCACGATAGTTTAACCAATATCGCCATCGCATGGACTTCCGATTTGGAAGATTTCCATCAGGAGCTCGAAAACGCGGTTTTAAAATGCGCTCATGTATTTCCGGGATGCAGATTTCATATTATCGGCATTACCGGCCTTAGCAGCGAATCAACTACTGCCGACAACATTTTACGTACCACGGTTCACATGAACCGTAATCTCGGCTGGACAATTAGCTCGTTTGAAGCATTAACTAAACTGCACGAAGTTAGCCGGCGCGATTGCGACCGCGCTTACAATCATATTATCTTTTTTACCCGCCAAGTTATCTCGCGTTTCCATCATAACAGCCCATTCGATTCATGTAGTCACGAAAACGCGTTGATTTCTTTAGCTTTCTGTCGTAACCTTATCGATCTCGAGAACGTCGCCACCCTGATGCTTAAACACACTATTGGCCACTTCTATATCAGTACCGTCACGGAAGCACATTGCCATCAAAAAGATTGCTCAATGTCACCCATGTACAGTCACCGGCATATTTATGAACTCGCCGAGCACGAACAAAATCCTAATCTTGATTCATTCTGCCCGGATTGCGTTCGCAAGCTGGTCGATAGTCCACTCTGGAAAACGTCTCCATCCATTGTCATTAAAAGATGACGCAACGCAAAATCCCCGACAGCTGTCGGGGATTATTTTTTTGCTCTCATGCCAGTTCCTTACCACATGAATTGCGGGGTTACATCACGCCACATTGCATTATTGAAACCTTCCGGCTCCAGACACAGGGACATATGCTTGCCAAAGCGCAGCCGATATTCCGCCGCCACTTCCGCCAGATCCTCCAAGCCAAACACTCTCTTAACATAGACGCCATTTTCGCACACTATGTAGATGGTGTTATAGTCGCCAGCAATGCAGAACATGTCGCCCAGCTTCGCCGATACGATCGTTACATCCAGCATCTTGCCGCCGTTTCTGACGATGTGCTTTTCCTGTCGCCAACAACGTACGTACTGGTTTGCCGGAACCATCAGGCGCTCATGGCCAAAGCCTTTCTTACTGTACTTAGTCATCAGTACCAGATAAATATCATCGCTCCGACTTTCCGTAATATACAGCCCGCCCGGTGCCGTCACGCTCAGCGTCAAATCGCGCCGCCAGCCCAACAGGCCCTCACGCGAGATCTTTCGATCAATCTGCAGGATGTCTCTGTTGTCGATGCCAATCTGGCCATTCGACGTTTCCTCCATCTGAACTCCAAAAAATACTGACATTTCTATCTCCTTTCCGCCCCAAAGGAAGCATTCATCATGTGCAATATGGCTCTCCTCTCGGAAAGCCACAATATACTTATATTATATCACAGTTTTTTATTTGCGTCAATAGCGCCTTGCGCCTTGCGTCTATTACGTACTCCTCGCCGCGTATTTTGCGTACCGTGCAATGTTCTATTACTTTTTGATACAATAAACTCATGGCAAAGCAAAAGAAAAAAGCTCTAATTATCTCTATTATCGTTGTCGCGCTAATCGCAATTATCGCCACGATAGTCTTTATTGTCTCTAGTGGCAGCAACGATCCAGTATCAAATTCTAATATCTATAATATTCACTATACTAAAGGTGATACTATCTACTACATTCAGGCTAAAGATAACTCAATAAAAGTTGAAGAATATGACATGGTCGTCTGCATAAAGGAACCCTGCGACCCAATTAAAAAAGACGAGTATCAGACCGAATACAAAGCCGAGTACAAAACATTATTTGAAGAGATTTACCAGAATTTTGAGAAGCAGGGCGACTATGTCCGCATTAGCTCCACAGACGACACGATCGGGCAGGGAATTATCAAAACTCTTGACGAGATAGTTCAGAAAAAACAATAGCAAAACCCCGGCATAAAAACCGGGGTTAGCATAAATTCTCACGAGCGAAAGTCGGGCAGCACCTCGCGCCACATTTTGAAGTTGAAGTTTTCGCGTTTCAGATTAAACATCTGCCTGCCTATCGTATGGGAATAACTCGCCGCGACAGTACTCAGCGACCGGTAAGTCGGAATCTTGCGCACCAATACCTGATCCTCACACACGATAAAAAACTGATCGTGCTCTGGACCGGTTACGCAGAAAACATCACCAAAAGTCGCCATCACCACCGCCGCATCATACATCGTATCGTCATCACATTTGACGCGCTTTTGTAGATTTAGGCAGTTCACGAATTGCTGCTCTGGAACTATCAATAATTCACGCTCGAAATGATCGTAATACTTCGTGCGGAGCACCAGGGCAGTTAACTCACTTTCTTTCTTCACTAGGGTTGGTCCATTTGGATTAGCCGTATCGATCGACAAATCTGGACGCCACCCGGCGAAAATCGCCTCATTCACTCGTTTGTCAGCCTTCAGCAGACCACAGTCCGCCATTGATACCGTGCCAGTTTTCAGCTGCAACAACGGCACATCAAAATAAACAGCCATACCATACTCCTTTCCTCCCCCTCGGAGAATTTCAATGTACCAATTGAATGACTCAAATCCGCCTGATTATATCTTATTCCCCCAATATTCGTCAAAATTATTCTTCGACCATCTTGAGACCGTATGCTTCATAAAGCAACTCGTCCGAAATGTCGTAACCTGGAAGTTTTACATTCCAGCCAGAACCGGTCTTTTCCATCAAAGTGACAAAATCTTCTTCTTCACCTTTGCTGTCTTGATGCGTGTAATAAACAAGGAATTTTGTATTGGCGTCATTCTTCGCGTCAATATAGACATTCGTGCACTTCCAATCGTTTTGACCCAGCTCTTTACGTTTATTCTCGATCGCGTCTAAGAGTTCGCGTTCCGTGCCAGACATTGGCTCGGCTTCTTCCTCTTCTTCGCCTTCAGGAGCATCCCCCATTCCAGCGCCGCTACCACCCATGAATGGAGAAGAAGTGGACTTTGCGGAGTCGTTCTCCGCTACGACACGACCACCTTGCTGCGATAAAGTAACGGCATAGAAAATATTCAAACCAATGCTCATAAACAACAGCACGGCCGCGACTACGACCGCAGTCGTCCACGCCTTCGTGCTTTCATCTTTCTTAGCTTCTTTTATCTGTTCTTTTTTTCTTTTGCCTTCGCTCATTTTGCCGTCCTTTTATTCGCCTTTAATTAAACTATATTTCTTATACAAATCTTCATTCGTACCAGACCAACCCGGTAAATTAAAATCCCAAGTCCCGTCTTTTTTGTACTTCATTAATACAATTAGATCTTCGGTTTTGTTACCATCTTTGTTCTTTTCATCGTAGGTTACAAGGTAGACCGTATGATTTGCGTTATGTCCCTCAATATCAACGTCGGTAATTACCCAGTCCTTGTATCCAAGTTTTTGACGCTTCGCTTCAAGCATGCTGTAGATCTTCTTTTCGCTTAGCTCTGGGCCTTTAAGGCTAGCATCTGGAATATACTCGCTATCGTCAGTTTCTTCTTGTTGGTGTTTTCTGTCTCTATAATCTTTGTATTTCTGCTTGCCCTCGTCAACTTTTTTCTTCCACCAGTCACTCGCTTTTTGACGCTTGCTCTCTTTTTCTATTTTCGCGGATTCGTCTACGGCTTTTTTCGCATCATCTGGTAATCTCAGCGCAAAATAAATATTAAAGCCAATGCTCGCCGCAAGCAGTACGCCCAAGAAAACATTTACTAGCGCCCACTTGCTAACCTTTCCAGCGACCGGCTTACCTCCTTTTGAAGCCTTATCTTTTATATCTTTGTCCATTCAAAGTATCCTCTTCTTATTAGATTTATTATAGCATAGGCATTTTGGCCATATGTTAAACTATTCACATATGCCTAAGAAGAAAATTAAATCTAAATTACCAATCATTTACGGTATTCTATTGGCTGTTCAGGCCGTTATGAGCTTTTTGCTTATTCATGCCATTCGTACACTAAATTTGCTTCAAGCTTGGCAATTCGCGCTCGTCGTAATTATTCTGCTTGGTATTTTTGGGCTCAATTTCTTCTTCCTCATTAGCAAACGCAAAACCGGCCGTGTCGGTAAGGCAATCTGCGTAATCTTATCTATTTTGGTTATTATTGGCTGTGCTTTTGGGTACAAATACGCCCGCCAAACCATCGATTTTGTCGAAAAAGTCACCGGGGCAGAGTATGAAACCCAAACCTACCAAGTCCGTGTTCTTAAAACTAGTAGTTATAAAGATATCGAACAGCTCGCCCGCCAACACGTCGGATTCCTTAGCACTAACCCTAATCTCGACAATACCAAGAATGCTCTTAAAAATGCCGTCGATTATAAAGCCAAAGATTATTCCGACGTTGGATCAATGATTGCCGGCATCTATGATTTCAAAGTCGCCGCCGTCGTCTTAAATCAAAGTTATTTGGATTTTCTTGAAGAATCCGATTCTAATTTCGTCGATGAGAGTGTTAAGATTTATGAATTCGAAGTCCGTATGGACGCGCCGGACAATCGCCAGCCAGTCGACGTTACTACCGAGCCATTTATTCTGTATATTTCCGGCTCCGATTCTCGTGGGGCTATTACCGAAACCGCTCGCAGCGACGTCAACATGCTTCTTGTCGTTAATCCAAAAGATTTCCGCATTCTCCTTGTATCTATTCCGCGCGATTATTACGTCCAGCTCCACGGCACTACCGGCCTCCGCGACAAGCTCACTCACGCCGGAATTTACGGTATTGAAATGAGCAAGAAAACCATCGAGGATCTACTTTCAATCAAAATTAACTATACCGCTAAGGTTGGTTTTAATACGCTCATTAAAGTTGTCGATGCTGTCGACGGTATCGATATCGAATCCGATACTGCCTTCAAGCGCAATAATTGTAATATTGTTAAGGGCCGCCAACACCTCAACTCCGAATGCGCCCTTGTTTACGCCCGCGAGCGCTATTCCTATTCTTCCGGCGACCGCCACCGCGGCCAAAACCAACAGCAAATCATCGCCGCTCTTATTCACAAAGTCTCCGATCCGCACTATCTTGTCCGCTATTCCAAAATCCTCGAAGCCGCCCAAGACTCCTTCGAATCTTCACTCACTTTTGACGAAATAACTTCTTTCGCGCGTTACCAGCTCTCCGAGCTCCGCGGTTGGAGAATCGAAAGCATCTCGCTCGACGGCACCGGCGCCTCCCGCCCAACCTATTCCATGGGCTCTCAGCTCCTCTATGTCATGGAGCCAGACATGCGCACCGTCACCGCCGCCCAAAAGAAAATTGCCTCCTATCTTTCCACC
>CAMNFE010000033.1 GCA_946537195.1 uncultured Candidatus Saccharibacteria bacterium
AGGCGAGTAGTACCGCGCACTTTTGGCGGACGAATAGCGATATTTTCTTCGGGTAAATTGTAATTATAATCAGACACTAACATGTTTTGATATTATATAATTTTTTCGGTATTTTGGCAAAAGAAATTGTTTTCAGTTTTTTAAGGTTTTTTCAGCTTCGCCTCTTAAAATTGGTAATATAAAGAGGGAAGTTAAGCTAAAACGAGAAAAGGCCGTCGATTATGTAAAATCGGCGACCTTTTTGTTAGGTGGCATGCTTGCCTAACACTGATACGTGCCCGATGCGAGTGTCTGGATTGTAAATGATTTGATAATCATAACAAGTGTCGGGCTCGAGGAGGTAGCTAGTCTCTTGCGATGCTTTTAGGATGCGTGTGCGACGGTTCCGATGGTTGAACTCCACGACATAATCATTACCGTGCCTATAGACTATGTCAGCACAGGCGTTGATGCGATAATTCAAAAACCGACTCGGAAGCGTCCAGCGAAGGTAGGCACCCATTAGTACTACGCTTTGATAATCATAGTCGTTGCCTGTAATGCATCTAGGGCGTTTGCCTTGAGCGGCGGCTTTAGCGAAGAACTCATCTTCTATTTTTCTAGCCTCCGCGAGAGCTTTAATTGCATGTTCGAGTTGCTCTTTGCTCGGCCCAGATTTAACAGGTATCGTATAACCATCCAGAGTAAATGCCATAGATAATCACCCCCCTATGTCATAAAAAATGTGCGACAAGAATGTCATTTATATTTTTATCATTTTTTTAAATTTTGTCAATAGAGAAGCGTTAAAGATGAGTCGTTGTAAAATTAACATAAACGCTAGATATAGTGTAATTTTGTATATTGACTACGCTATATATAGTGCTTATAATGATTTACGTAAGATAAAAAAGGGCATATATGAAAAATATAATTTACTTTAACTCTAGTGATGCAACGAAATTTGATTTTAATCGCTTTAAAAAATCTTTAGATAGTTATGCGAAGGTACCTAAAGAAGATATTGAGAATGCTTTAAAAACGTTGGATAATTTTGAAAATTTGCACGTAAGTCGTTTAGTGGAATTAGGAACCGCTTTAATCGAGAAGTGTGGCGATGTGGCTGCTGCGAAAAAATACTTTGAAGATCATGATCAATATTTTGGCAATAAGTTTGAGAGATTACGCCGTATTACGGGATATTTAGTTGGTACGCTTGATCGTTGGAATGACGGCAAAAAGGCGGAAGAGAAAGCTCGCGTAAAACATTCGATTAACTCTTCGATTAACGATTCAGAACGCGCCGAACGTCTAGAAAAACAAGCTTTGGCGCATAATATTGCTTACGCAAGTTCTATTACTGCTTAAAGCTTGCAATATGAATGAAAAGAGGCCGCGCATTTTGCTAGCGGCAGGATTCGTATATTATAACATAAATACCGATTATTCTCCAGTTTATTGTATAATGTAGGTTATGAGTTTACAAATTGGAATTGTTGGTTTGGCGAATGTTGGTAAAAGCACGCTTTTTAATGCATTAACAAATGCGGGTGCTTTGGCGGCAAATTATCCTTTTGCGACAATAGAGCCAAACACTGGAATAGTCGGTGTGCCCGATGAGCGAATCAATGTGTTAGCAAAAATGTACGAGTCAGACAAAGTTGTTCCAGCAACGGTTGAATTTGTGGATATTGCAGGTTTAATCGCCGGAGCATCAAAGGGCGAAGGTTTAGGGAATAAATTTTTAGCTAATATTCGTGAATGTAAAGTAATTTGCCATGTGGTGCGCACATTTGAAGATGCGAATGTGACGCATGTAGCAGGTGGTCCGGATCCAAAACGCGATATCGAAACTGTAGAAACCGAATTAGCTTTAGCGGATATCGAGACACTTGAGAAAGCTTTACCGAAGATTCAGAAAGAAGCACGCGGTGGCGATAAAGATGCAGCAAAGCGTGCCGACCAGGCGGCCAAAGTTCTTGACGAGCTAAAAGCGGGGAAGACTCACGTGGGGGCGGTTGATGGTCTTGATTTATTGTCGGCTAAGCCGGTGTTCTACATGTTTAACATGGACGAGAATGAGTTAACTGATGAGTCAAAAAAGAAGGAGCTTGCCGATTTGGTAGCACCGCAAAAATGCGTGTTTGTAAATGCCAAATTGGAATCCGAAATGGCCGATATGACGCCAGAAGAGAAGAAAGAATTTTTGGATAGTTATGGAATCTTTGAAGATGGTCTGAGCCAATTGGTGCATGTTGCATACGACACGCTTGGTTTACAGAGTTTTTTGACGGCGGGGAAAAAGGAAACGCGTGCCTGGACGATCAAGCAGGGCGCAACTGCGCCAGAGGCCGCAGGCGTAATTCATACAGATTTTCAAAGAGGCTTTATTGCGGCAACAATTTGTTCTTATGACGACTTGGTGCGACTGGGATCAGAGAAAGCTGTGAAAGAGGCGGGATTGATGCGCACTGAGGGTAAAGATTACGTGATGCGCGACGGGGATGTAGTAGAATTTAAATTTAATGTTTAAAATTGGAGATTTTCTCCATAAAATGTTTGCGTTTTAGAAGTCGCTTATGCTAAACTAGTTGTATGAGTCTAGGTTACGGTGTGGGCGACTTCTTCGCACTCGATATCGGTACGGATGCACTAAGGATGGTGCAACTTTCAGGCAATGCAACGCATGGCTTTGCTTTGCAGAAGTTTGCTTATGTGCCGGTAAGTCGTTCAATATTACAAGATAGCAGCGATGCTGGTAAGCGTCGTTTAGGCGAAACAATTCAAAATGCTGCGGAACAAGCCGGTATAAAGACGAAGAATATTGCGCTTGGTTTGCCTTCGAATAAGACATTTACGACTATTATTGAGGTGCCTACCCAAGATAATAAGTCGATGGAAAAAGTGATTAAGTATCATGCTGATCAGTATATTCCGATGCCAATTGATGATGCGAAGGTAGATTTTGTGATCTTGGGACCTAGCCCAAATGATCCACAAGTTACAGAGGTATTATTATCATCGACATCAATTCAGTACGCTGAGGAGCGTATGGAGGGCGTAGAAGCATTCGGATTTAACCTAGTAGCTCAAGAACCGGATCCGATTGCAATGTCTCGCGCACTAACTCCTCCAGGTACGACTGATGCTAGATTGATTATTGATTACGGCGAAGATTCAACAGATTTGTCAATGGTATACGGAGCGCCACGTCTAGTACGTATGCTTCCAGGTGGTCTATCAGTGTTAGTCCGTACGGTAGCAAACTCATTGAACGTAAAAGAGAGCCAGGCTCGTCAGTTCATCTTGAAGTTTGGTTTAGCGCAAGATAAGCTTGATGGTCAGGTGTTCAAGGCTCTTGATCAGACGCTTGAAAACTTTGCTTCAGAGTTGACGAAGTCGATTCGCTTCTTCCAGACTAAGTATCCGAATGTGAATGTTGGTGGCGTCGTGCTATCTGGTTATGCTGGAATTATTCCATTTATGGCCGAATATATCGAAGCAAAGACTGGATTTAAGACGATTCAAGGTAACCCATGGCAGATGGTAAACGTAACGCAACAGCAGCAACAAGCCTTATCGCAAGTTGCAGCTGAGTTTGCCGTAGCGATTGGCTTGGCGGAAAGGTCGAATAAGAGGTAAGTTATGTACGAAATTAGTTTAGTTCCAGATGTAAAATCCGAACTGCTTCAAAAGCAGAAGTTACGTAACTTGATTATTTTCGTGTGCCTTATTGTGGCAGCGGTTTGTGCTGGTATAATAGTGATTCTATTGTTATTCTCTAGCGGTCAAGCTCTAACGATTTCCAATCAGGAGAATGAGATTGGGTGTCGCGTAGAAGGTAGGCCAAAAAATAAGAACGCAAAATGCGACAGCGATAAAGGTGTTGGCGTATTGCAGTTCAAGAATGTGAATGAGATTTTAACGATCCAAGACCAGATGAAGAGTATTGGAACTTTGAACGAGAATAAGGTTAAGTTCTCTCGCGTTTTCGGTTTGCTAGACGTAATTTTGCCAGATGGTAGAAATTCATCAGATACGGTCTTAATCAGTGAGTTAACAGGTGATGTAAGCCAAAACATTATCACCTTTGATGCGCAAGGTTTTGCAGCGAATAACATTGGTTATCACACTTTGATTAGCTTTAAGAAGGGTGCGGAAAAGACATACTTTGACTACGGTCGTTATATGCGCTTGGATGAGAATGGTGATTTCGTTGAAATTCCATCCTACTGTATTTCTGAGACTGTCGAAAAAGGCATAATCTATGGCATTTATAAAAAAGGAGCACCTGGATGCGAAGCTCCGTTAATTCAGCGTGAAGAAAAAAGCGAAGAAGAAAATAAAGAAGAATCTTCCGAAGAAAAAAATTCTAATGACGCAGAAAACGCTGAAGAATCTGAAGAAGCAGAAGGAAGTGAAGAGAGCGAAGCGGAAAGCTCCGAGTCTGAAGAGAAGAAAGAAGAAGTAAAAAAGAGTGAAGTTAAATTAATTAAGATTCGTCGCACCTATAAAGATCAAAATGACCTAAATGAGTATAAGAATGGTCAAGACCAGAAAAATGAATTAGACAAAGATGCGGGCAGGTACTATTTCGAAAGTGCATGTTTACAGTACACAGAAAAAGGTGAATTTGACGAGGAAGCGACAATTAAAGAGTGTCCTGTGCTTGCGGAAGATGGTCTTTATATCGGTAGTGAAGGCTATGGTAAAGGTTCTGAGGACCAGCTAGTATTAAGTTTTTCAGCCACATTGACTATTAATGATATGTTCTTCAAAGCAGGCAATAGACATATGCAGGTGATTGGCCCGAGCCGCCAGAACGTAACGGACAGCTATGTGCAGATTCGCGATATGTTTACAGAGAAAGCTCACGACGTACAGTTAGAAAATATGGAGGATAAATAGAGATGGCTGAGTCAAAGAGCAAAGGGATAAGTAATAATGGCAAGGGCGCGGCTTTTGCGAAACGCGCCAAGATTGATACTGCTCAGAAAAATATGCTTATAGCGGTCTGTATTGCATCGGTTCTTTTAGGCGTAACGATAGTAGCAAGTATTTATCTAGTAAAGAAAATATCTTTCAATGCCGTAAAAATAGATGAAAATGGCAAAGTAATTACCAATTTAAAAACGACTCAAAAGAATTTAGACAAGTTGTATGAAAATGTCTCTAATTTGACAACTAATGATAATTTGGAAGTAGTTGCAAATAAACTTGAAGGTAAATGTACTAGTGATGTATTGAAGACAATTTCTGAAGAAGTCGATAAAAATATTGGCCTAGTACGTACTTGTTCGGCCTTACGAGTAATTCCGGATACTTTACCGTCGACAATGAATTCTTCATTGAAAGATAAGCAGTACGCTTCAAACTCTAGCATTAACTGGCTATTAATTCATGATTTTAAGAATCTAGGTATTCTAGGTATCTCGAGTGATGATTCTAGTTCGACTACAGATTTGACCGACGAAAATGGTCAAAGCCTGAACTTGAAACAACTTGGCACAGCTATAAATATTGAAGATACTGCGACTAGGGTTAATAAAGCGATTTCTACAATCGAAAATTCGATTCGTAATTTTGATATTGCGAGCGTTGCGATTCAATGGTCAGATACGCAGCGTGGTAAAGGAAGTTCTGGAAATTCGGTAATTGAATTTAGTGCTATCTATAATAGTTATTATTCTGAGGAAAAAACAATAGTTTCAAATAAAACCATAATCTGTGCAGACAATACTAGCGAGGGCTGCATTAAGAAGAAAGGGAGTGGTGCGGCAAGGAGATGAAAAACTCTGATATAGCATTAGTCGTTTTAGTAGCATTAGTATCAATCGGTCTTTCTTATTGGTTGGGTAATATGTTGCTTGGTGATCCAAGTAACGATACCTATGAGATTACTTCGGTTGAAGCTATCTCGTCGGAATTAAAAGAGCCGGATAGTGAAACGTTCTATCCTGGAGCATTAAATCCAACAGATGAAGTTATCATTGGTAATTGTAAAGAAGGTCAGATACTTGATCCATCTACGAACGAATGTGTAGAAGATAAGAGCTCTGAGAAGAAAGACGACAGTGGTAAATCTGGTGGCGAGGAAATAAACCCCGAGCCAAGTCCGGAGGAATAATGCTTCTTAATAAGGAGCTACAAGATAAGATAGTTAGCCTTTTGGTGGAAAATGGCTTAGTTGATGCTGGTTTAGTAAAGAAAACCTACAACGAAGTTGCTAAAACTGGTCAGCCTATTTTGGCAGTGCTACGTAGTAAAAATATTGCTACAGATGACTGCATTCAACACGCAACGGCAGTTGTGATGAATACGCCATATATTGATTTACGAAATATTAAGTTTGATAAAGATAAACTTTTGAAAATCCCGCAAGATGTAGCACAGCGTTCAAAAGTAGTACCTCTTGACGAGCAAAACGGTCAATTAGTTGTAGCTGTGCTTGATACTTCAAACATTCAGCGTATGGACTATTTGTCTACATTGGTGAAGATGCCAATTCGGGCAATGATGACCTCTGAAGCAGGCGTTCAAAATGCGCTAATGCAATACATGGCCGACCTTAAAGATGTTAATAAGGTCGCCAAACAGGAGGAGGCGCAAAAGAATGCGGCCGATGCGGCTAACGTTCAGACGATTACGCAAGATTCGCCTATTTCGAAGGCTTTAAGTTCAATTTTGGACTATGCAGCAAAGTCTAAAGCATCGGATATTCATATTGAGCCACTAGAGCACTCGTTGATTATTCGTATGCGTATTGATGGTGTTTTGCGACAGACGATGGAGCTTCCGAAATCGATTGAGGCAGCGCTAGTTTCGCGTATTAAGATTATGGCAAAGTTAAAGATTGACGAACACCGCATTCCGCAGGATGGTCAGTTTGCTGTAGTAGTTAATGATAATACGATTGATCTTCGTATTGCAACTTCGCCGGTTGTTTGGGGCGAGCAGGTAGTCATTCGTCTTTTGGATAAGTCCGGTACGACAATGGAAGTCGAGAAGATGGGTATGACCGGCCGTGCACTCGAAGATGTAATGGAAGGCGTGAGCCGTCCGAATGGTATGATCTTGACTTCAGGTCCGACTGGTTCAGGTAAGTCTACGACTCTGTATGCTTTGATTAAAAAGATCAAGAATGAAGCGATTAATATCGTAACCCTTGAGGACCCGGTCGAGTACAAGATGGACGGCGTGAACCAAATTCAGATTAATAATGACGCTGGTTTAACTTTTGCTTCTGGTCTACGTTCAATTTTGCGTCAAGACCCTGACGTAGTAATGGTAGGTGAGATTCGCGATGGTGAGACGGCAAACCTAGCAGTGCAGGCGGCTCTTACGGGTCACTTGGTATTCTCAACGCTGCACACCAACTCTGCTGCAGGTATTATGCCACGTCTTCTTGATATGGGAATTGAGCCGTTCTTGATTGCCTCGACTTTGAATACGGTGATTGGCCAGCGCTTGGTACGTCGCGTTGCGGAGCGTCGTGAAAGCTATAAGTCTAGCGATATGGAAACTCAGATGATTAAAGATATCGTTGGTCCACTTTTGCCAAAGACGATGGCTGAGGTGCCTGAGGTAAGCGAGGCGCGTGGGTACGGTAATTTACCGCCAGCTGATTCGAAAGAGTTTACCCTAGTACGTGGTATTGCGACTGAGGAGGCGCCAGGCGGTTATAAAGGTCGTGCTGGTTTGTATGAGACGATTTCGGTCGATGATGATATTCAGAAATTGATCGTAGCACACGCAACATCTGGCGATATTATGCGTGTTGCAAAGATGAAGGGATCGATTACGATGCGTCAGGACGGTATGCTGAAGGCCTTAACTGGCATAACGACGGTTGATGAAGTTAACCGTGTAGCAAGCGATTTGGCATA
>CAMNFE010000034.1 GCA_946537195.1 uncultured Candidatus Saccharibacteria bacterium
AACACCGACGCCAGAGCAAAGTCCAGCGCCTCAACCGTCTCCGCAAGGTAGTTTAGAAGGCAAAGACAAAAAACAACCTTCACTCATTTTAATTTTAGTAATTATCCTCGCCGTTATTGGCATAATTATTGGATTGTTGGTTGCATTCTTACCATCCAAAAATGAGCCAAAAGAAGAAAATCCAGCTCCTGCTGCGACCGAACCAGAACAAAAAGAAGACACGACTGAATATTTTGCCAAAGAATTACTCAAGAAGGCTGAATATACCATTGAGGACATCAATTTAGACGGATTCACTTACGGAAATTTGACCTATACTGGCAATAAAGACGTTAAACTTCACCAAGTAGTCGCAGAAACATTAGTCGATCCGGACACAATTATCGTTAATGTTTCAAACGATAAGAACACCATTACTGTTAATATTGCTCCAACTTCAAACAATCAAACCGTCAAAAGCACTAGTGCGGAATGCGAGAGCAACGCCTCATGCGACAGTGACTATATCGATGGCGCTAAAACGTTACTCACCGCCACCAGTAATGCATCGGGCACAGATTATGCCTTCTACAGCTATACAAAAGCTAACAGTCTCATATCTTACAAAACTCGGATTTCGAACAAAGATAGCATCGACGAAAGCACTGTCCGCAGCCTTTTGATTAAAGCCGCTATGACAATTAGCGATAAAAGCGACAAGCCATACGTTTTTGACATGGCAGCTCGGCTCAAATTCCCAAATGGCAAACGAGTTAAATCTTACAAAGACATTAACCAAATTATAGACAATGCCGTCGTTATAATGTATGACGATCAATCAATCGGCAGCGTTGCTTACATTTACATTGAACAAGAGCCAATCGCGGATGTTACCACTACTGAAGTTTCTAAAAAACCAAAAATTGAGAAATTCACCTACAATAATCGCCCATACTTCCGTTTCTATGATGGCGATAGCAGTCTTGACGTTAGGGTCTATATCGATAACGACCGCGGCCTTCATGTTGACGACCTTGAAAATATTCAAAAATATATCGACGCAATTGGCAAATAGTATATCTCTTTAACAGATGTGCTAAAATAGAGCCATGAAGAAATACAATACGTCGCCACTTTCTGGCATGCAAGAATTATTACCAACCGAGCAGGCTATTTTTGACCAGCTCAAACAAAACATTAGCGACGTATACCATCAATTCGGTTTCTTAAGTATCGAGACCCCTATTATTGAGCGTACAGATATTCTTTTCGCAAAGGCTGGCGGCGACACCGAAAAGCAAATTTATAAAGTAAGCAAAACCGCCGAATCCGCCGACTCCGCTGATCAAGCTTTACGCTTCGACCACACCGTGCCACTTGCACGCTATGTCGTCGAACACAACAATGATTTAGCATTTCCATTCCAAGTTACCCAGATTAACCGTAACTTCCGCGGCGAACGCGCCCAACGTGGTCGTTTCCGCGAATTCTATCAATGCGACGTCGACGTTATTGGTCGCGAAAAGTTACCATTTTCATACGACGCCAAAGTTATCGCCTGTATTTACGATGCTTTAATGACTTTTAATCTACCAAAAATGGTTGTCCGCATTAGCAACCGCAAAGTTCTCGCCGGTTTCTTGAGCTCTCTCAATTTATCCGATAAAACTAGTGAGATTT
Source organism: uncultured Candidatus Saccharibacteria bacterium (assembly GCA_946537195.1). Taxonomy (GTDB): domain Bacteria; phylum Patescibacteriota; class Saccharimonadia; order Saccharimonadales; family Saccharimonadaceae; genus UBA2834. The sequence continues at coordinate 1,660 of CAMNFE010000034.1, forward strand.
CCAACATTATCGACCACGCCGAAAAAGTTCCACTCGAAAAGAGCAAGGAAGCACTCAAAGAACTCGGCTTGACCGACGAACAAGTCGAAAAAGTTACTGCCTTTATGTTCACAAAAGGTGATTACGACACGGTCGAAGAAAAACTTACCGAAATCATGGGCGACATTTCACCAGTTGCAGAAGGTCTTGCCGAGCTGAAGGAAGTTTTCGATATTCTTGATACTGGACTCGGTAAATATATCATCGATTTTATGATTATTCGCGGTCTCGACTATTATACCGGCACCGTCTTCGAAATTATGCTAGAAGATTATCGCGAAATCGGTAGTATTTCTGGCGGTGGTCGTTATGAAAATCTTGCCAGCAACTTTACCGAACAAAAGTTCCCAGGCGTAGGTGGTTCTATCGGTCTCACGCGTTTATTCTTCATTTTGCGCGAATATAACCTAATTGAAATGCAAGAAAAACGTCCAATTGATTATGTTCTTTTGCCGCTCTCCAAAAACGAGCTCGACGACAGTATTCAACTTTCCGCAAAGCTCCGCGAACAGGGCAACATCGTCGATATTGACCTTACCGATCGCAAGCTTGGCGACCGTTTCAATCGCGCCAGCAAAATTGCCGACTACGCAATCGTAATCGGCAATGATGAAGTTATTAAACAAAGATATATCGCTAAGAATCTTCGTACCGGCGAAACTAAAGAAATCTAAAAATCAAAATCTTCAGGCGGAACATTATCTCGAAACTGCTGCGCAGCAGCTTCTCGTTCTCTCTCGATCTCATCCTTTTGTTCTTTAGTTAGCTCAGCGTATGGCCTTCTATAATTTATATGACGATTTCGTTCCATCGTCGCCGCTATGTCGGCATTCATTGGTTCAGCATTACTTATTACCCCTGATGGATCAACGTGTTCGTCTGGGTGTTGCTGCATCTCTGGAGGTTCATTTGTCATGTTGTCGGGATTAACTTCGCTCTCCTCAAACATTTCCGGATTGAAACTCGCGGTCTCCTCAAGCGGCTCTTTTGGTTGAAGTTCTGTAGGTGCTGATTGCTTATTTTGTTCAGATTCTTGCGACACGGAAGCATTATCTGGCCCATTCATTAAATCAGCCCAACCATCACCTGCCGAATGTTCCGGATTATCCGATGTACCAATTTCTTTTGATTTTCCAAACATTTTTACCTCCTTGTTATCTCCATAATAGCATACTAATTAACGCTATAATGCTCATGCTATACTAAAAGCATCATGCAAGATTCAAATATGCCAACTACACCAGCTCCGACGCTAACACCGGAGCCAACGCCAGTACCAACACCGGAGCCGACACCAACGCCATATCTGAATGATGAGGCAGGCGCCACACCAAATACGCCTCAAAAATCCAAAACTGGTCTTATTATTGGCATTATCGTAGCTGTCGTACTAATAGCTGCTATTGCTATCGCCATGATCTTTATACTTGGGGGCAAAAAAGATGACGGAAATAACAATCAGCAAAGCCAACGAAGTCCGCATCATATGAAAGAAGTAAAGAATGGCGAAGTTTCCATTAAATACAATGAAAAAGAGATCAAAATTACTAAAAGCTATGCAAATACGCTCAAAAGTTTCATCGATAGTGAGCTCGTTGTAGTTGCAAATGATGAAAAAGACGATTTTGCAGATTTCAGTCTAACTTCGGCAAATCTCGACACTTATTTATCGCGCACGCTCAAACAAGACGAAACCACCAGTGTGGACGTGTCTGAATCTGAAGATCAGGCCATCGCCAATATGACCGCCCATATTGCATTTTCTAACAAAGAAGCAGAAGTAAAATACTCTGATTTAGAAGTCATGGAGGTTTATCTCGAACCGCTCACTTACACTATGAATGGTACAGAGTTTAAGGCTACGGACGCTAACTATGACGACATTAAGGCCGTCTTTGGTGATGCAGAAGAATACGATGAAGAAAACGATGTTTATATTTACAAAAATATCGGCGATTTTGAATACGATTTCTTCATGAGCGATAAAAAAGTCGACTTCATTGTGATTCAACCTCAATCATAAATCCATCAAAAAGAGTAGCCATAAGACTACTCTTTTTTGTTTACTCTTCGTTATTTTCGCCTATTACTTCAATCAATTCTCGATATACCAAATCGCCTCTTTTCTTATTCATCTCTTCGTCTGCTCCACCATAGTCTCGAGACATAAAGAAATCGTGAATTTCTTCGTTAGTTTTTCCCCTGGCGCGCATAAGCACGGCATCAATTGCGTCGGGTTCAACCATGACGTGTTTCTCGCGATACCGAGCAAAGGCTTCGCGCCTAGACTCCGGCAAAAAACTTATGGCTGCTTTTTCTTTCAACGGACCAAGTTTGCGATCAATAGTTACATATGCGACGACCAACTTATGATACTCTTCATTAGACAAAAGATCTTTAGCACCGTCTAAAACTTTTCCCATACTCTCTAGCAGTTGTTCGGCTTTTTCCAATTCAGCAAATTCGGCGCTTTGAGATTCTTGCCCTTCAACGGAGCCTTCTTGCCCCTCTTCCTCTAATATTTTCCATGCTTCGTAATTGGAATTGTTTTCGTCTTTTTGATCCAATTCTTCTGACATTATGACCTCACTTTCTTTAAGGCCATTATACCACTAAACAGTAACCTCCATCCTTAATCATAGGAAAAAATACAACAAACACACGCCTGCTAAAATGATACACTTAAATAAAGGGAGATTTTTGTGGCACAATTATATTTCAGATACGGCGCCATGGGCTGTGGCAAAACTGCACAGCTCTTGCAGGTAGCATTCAATTACGAAGATCGTGGACGCAAAGTTTGCGTTATTAAACCGTCCACCGACACTAAAAATGGAAACAAATTACTATCTCGTATCGGCCTTGAACGTGATACAGACTTCTGTTTTAGCCGCCGCACGAACCTATTCAAACGTATCGAAAAAGACTACGCGAATGTCGATTGCGTATTGGTCGACGAAGCTCAATTTCTAACGCCGGCCCAAGTCGACCAACTGTTGCTAGTTACAGTTAAACTCAACGTTACGGTTATTTGCTATGGTCTTCGTCTTAATTTCCGCCTGAGCGATGGCGGTTTCGAGGGCGCAACGCGACTACTACAAGTCGCACACCGCATCGAGGAATTAAAGACTATCTGTGAATGCGGACAGAAGGCCACCCTCAATACGCGCTGGCTTGACGGAAAACTAGTTACCGACGGCCCAGACGTTCTAATTGATGGTACTAGCAAAATCGAATATCGTGCTATTTGCCCAAAATGCTATTTCAAATATAAGGAGCAACAATAAATGTATATCGTCATCGAGGGACAAGACGCCACCGGAAAATCCACTCAAGTTGAAATGATTGCAGACTACCTGCGCCAAAAAGGCAAGGAGGTCGTTACGATGCACGAACCGGACGGCGAACTTGAATCCGCCCATGAACTCCGCCGCATCATTAAGGATAAGACCTACAACCTTGAACCAATGACGCACGTGCTGCTTTTTACGGCCGCCCGCCAAGAACTCTGGCGCAAGCTTGCTGAACCGGTCCTTAAAAAAGGCGGCTACGTTATATCTGCCCGTAACTGGTGGTCTACTTTAGCCTATCAAGGTTATGGACAGGGAATTTCGCGCAGTCGCATTATTCGTATTACAAAAGAGGCCATGCCGGACCATTATGTTAAACCAGATAAAGCTGCCATTTTAACTCTTGATGACGATATTCGCCTCAAGCGCCAATCTGCTCGTGACGACAACTCCGCACGTGACACCTTCGAATCTAAACCTAGCGAATTTCAACATAAAGTCGACAATGCTTATCTAAAAATCGCTAAGGATTTCAACATTCCGACCATCGACGCGACGCCAAGTATCGATGATGTCTACAAACAACTAATCAAATTACTCGGAGTTTAGCATGCACGAATCTTGGAAGCCTATCCTTCAATCAGAATTTGACCAACCATACTTTAAAGATCTTTCCAAGTTTCTCCATTCTGCCTACGAAACTAAAACAATTTATCCGCCGAAGCAGCAAGTATTTTCCGCCTTTACGACCGATTTAAACGAAGTAAAAGTTGTTATTATCGGCCAAGATCCCTATCATGGCCCACGCCAAGCCAATGGCTTAGCTTTTTCCGTTCACGACGGCATCCAACTGCCACCATCTCTTCGCAATATCTTCAAAGAAGTTCACGACGATGTCGGCGCACCCATACCAACTTCCGGAGACCTGACACGCTGGGCCAAACAAGGTGTAATGTTACTCAATAACACCCTTACCGTCGAAGCACATATGGCCGGCAGTCACCGCGGCAAAGGCTGGGAAACTTTTACCGAACATATTATTAAATATTTGAACTATAATCGTCCGCATCTCGTATTTATTTTATGGGGCAGGGATGCGCGCAGCAAAAAACCAATGATCGATCAGGCTAAACATTTTATTATCGAATCCGCGCATCCATCACCACTCTCCGCTCATAATGGATTTTTCGGCTCCAAACCCTTCAGTAAATGTAATGCCCAACTAGACAAATGGGGCCTAGAACCAATAAAATGGTAATTAATTATGCATCTATTTATTAAGCAAAAAGTTCTCGCAATTCGTGACCGTTTTAAGGTCTATGGCGAGGATGAAGAGCCAAAATACGAAGTTGAAGGAAAAATTATTTCTATTGGCAAAAAACTTCGTGTCTTAAAAGGTCAACAGGAAATTGCCCGCATCGAGCAGGAAGTACTTCACTTGTTTGCTCATTATAAGTTCCACATTGAAGGAAAAGGTGATTTTAAAATCATCCGCAAGTTTAATCTCTTGAAACCAAAATATGTTTTTGAAGGAATCGACTGGAACGTCGAGGGCGATTTCTTTGCACACGACTATTGCATCAATAGCGCTGCCGGCGAGCAAATCGCTACTATCTCGAAACATTGGATTTCGATCGGCGACGCTTACGACATTAATATTTATAAAGAAGACTACGAATTGTTAGTTCTATGTAGCGTTTTAGCGATTGACGCCGACAACGCTACCAATGAAAATATCGCCGTCTCCGTAACTACAGACTAAAAAACTATTGACAAATACATAAATATCTGCTATAATGCACATCATGACTTTAGGATTTTCAAAATGAAAATCCATCCAAGCGCGCGCTTCGGCGCACCAACTGGTAACTCGTGAAGATAGCACGGGAAAGGCCACGAGCTTAGGCCGATCCGAGTAATCGGACGCTCACCTTACCTATTCGATAGGTTGTAAGTGTCTCGTCGTTGGGAGCACTACGTAAAAACACAAGGAAGTCGCCGGGTAATCTATCAACCGGATAAACGACGAGCAGTCAACGAGATGCCCCGCATACGCGAAGCAACTAGGGGGAGCGTACAGATAAAAATGCTGCGTACTGTACGTTAGGAGAGAAACCTATATCCGAAAGGAGTAGGGGAGTCGCAGATTGTTGGACAAAGATAGTTAACCTGGAAAATTAGCTACACCAACAAGCGGGACGCGCACACGGCTCAGTGCGCTAAAAGGTACAAACTTTACCTCAGAAGACAAGCCAGTAGCGCCCTTCAAAGCGATCTTCCAATCGCATAGTTACCCTTTTAGGGGGGGCTCAGCTTGAGCCCCCTATTTTCTTGCCTAAAAATACTATTGACTTTTTAGCAAATGTATGCTATACTTTAATTATTAGGTTAACCAATACGCAGATGCATCGCTACCAAGCGATGCATTTCCGTTTTTAGACA
>CAMNFE010000035.1 GCA_946537195.1 uncultured Candidatus Saccharibacteria bacterium
ACTATTTATGCCAAACGCAAAATGGCCAAAAACCAAATTTCTAAGAAAGTGCCTATGATTGCCGAGTTTTTAAAAGGCAAATATACTATTGAAGTAAGCGCAGAAACCCTCAACCGAGATTCTGAGATGGCCGCCATCGCTGAATTAATGGGCGGGGGAGAGGAGGTTCAAATCGATGCCGAGTAAAAAAGAAAACACTGCCGAGCGTATTCCGCCGCAAAATCTTGATGCCGAAAAATCTCTTCTTGGCGCAATTCTTATTTCCGAAGAATCACTTCCAGATATTACCGAAACCGTGAAAGCAAACGATTTTTACGACGAGCGTCACCGCCATATTTACAGCGCGATGTGGAATCTTTACGAGCGTCATCAGCCCGTAGATATTCTTACTGTCCGTGACTGGCTCAAGAAAAAGAAGCTTACCGAAAAGGCTGGAGGTTCTGCCTATTTGTCTGAACTTGCTAATTTCGTTCCAACATCCGCGCATGCTAAAGCCTATGCCGAAATCGTCAATCGCGCCGCCGTCCGTCGTCGCCTCATTAATGCGGCCGCTAATATTACCGAAAACGCCTACAATGAAGATTCCGAAACGCTAGAAATTTTAGGCGAAGCCGAACGTGAATTATTTGAGGTCTCCGAGCAAAACGTCCATAACGATCTGATTCCAATTTCCGATTTACTCTCCGAGACTTTTGATTTGCTTGAAAATCTCCACGAAAACAAGGGCAGTATTGCTGGATATAAAACTGGTTTTCCAGACCTCGATCGTATGACTGCTGGCTTCCATAAGTCTGACCTTATTATTCTAGCCGCGCGTCCTGCCATGGGTAAAACCGCGCTGGCACTAAATTTTGCTAGCAACGTCGCTCGCATTAATAACAAATCTGTACTCGTGTTTTCGCTTGAGATGGGCAAGCAGCAGTTAATTAATCGTATGCTTTCCGACGCATCCGGCATTGACTCATTTAAGCTCGAAACTGGTAACTTCAGCGGGGAAGATTTCTCACAAATTTCTGAAGCTATGGCCGAATTGTCTGAATTGCCAATCCTCATTGACGATACGCCAGGTCTTACCGTAATGGAAATGCGCACCAAAGCACGTCGCGCCGCGCATAATAGCGACATCGGTTTGATTATCGTCGACTATCTCCAGCTAATGTCTGGCTCTTCAAAACGTTCTATGGATAACCGCGTCCAAGAAATTTCTGAAATTTCCCGTGGTCTCAAATTAATCGCACGTGAGCTTAATGTGCCAGTAATCGCCTTATCACAGCTCTCGCGTACCGTCGAATCGCGCAGTCCACAAATCCCAATGCTATCCGATCTCCGCGAGTCCGGTTCTATCGAGCAGGATGCCGATATCGTTATGTTCCTTTATCGTGAAGACTATTACAATGAGGAAACCGACCGCCAAAACATTACCGACCTCATTCTTGCTAAACATCGCCGCGGCGCTACCGGCAGCATCGAGCTCTTCTTCGACAAAGCACGCGTTCGCTTTATGTCGCTTGACAATAAGCATGAGTAGTTTGCTTGCGTAGCTAGGCTTTAGCGTGGTAAAATTGACACAGTGAAAACACGTTCGAAATCACCTTTTTTGTACCGTTATCGCTTCATTTGGGGGTATGTGGTATTACTTGTAGTATTTTTTGCTTTACTAAGTTTTTTGCCTAGCATCGCCCCGGGCGGTATTAGTTCTACTGAAATGCATTCCGTAGTCGAATCGCAAAAAATCACTACTAATTTTATCGGTGACGGACAGGTCGTTGACTTGCCATATCGCGTGCTACAAAAAGTCAGCACCAGCATCTTTGGCATCACCTTATATTCCATTAAATTACCGTCTATCTTGATTGCAGTTTTGACTGGTTTATTCCTGATTTTGCTCTTAAACCGCTGGTTCAAATCTGACGTCGCGATTGTGGGTTCCATTTTAACCACGTTATCGACAGCGTTCTTATTCTTAGCTGGTTTTGGTGCACCAAACATTATGTACGTCTTTTGGCTAGCCGTTATTCTATGGCTCGGCTCTAAGATTATCGGCAACAAAAACACGCATCCGATGTTAGTGATTTCTTTCGCATTCTGCGTTGCAATGTCGCTATATACGCCACTTCTAGCCTATGTTGCGCTCGGCATTGCTTTTGCCGGCCTCACGCACCCACACATGCGCCATTCGCTCAAGCAGCTCAAGTTTTATCAACTCGCAATCAGCGTACTTGTATTCTTAGGTACTATTACACCATTGGTACTCAGCTGCATACTTAACCCATCCGTCATATCGTCACTTATTTTTACGGACAACATCAGCCAGTACGCTACCAACATCGCCACAGCCTTTGCACCATTCTTTAGCTTCATCAGCGCATACGACAGCGTTTTCCTAGCGCCATTATTTGGCCTTGCTACCGTCGCGTTAATTATCATCGGCGCACTTGCATCGATCGGCAAACTTTTCACCTCGCGCAACACAATCGTCAGTCTTTTAATTATCTTCTCGATCTTGACCGCCGGTTTTAACCAAAGCGCCGCCATTGCAATCGTTATTCCTATCGCAATTCTCACTACCGCCGGTATTGAATCCATCATTCAAAAATGGCATTCGCTATTCCCGGAAAATCCATATGCCCATATCCTCGGCACGTTGCCAGTTGTAGTTGTAGTTATCTTTATCATTTTCTCCGACTTGTCACACTTTATTTTTGGCTACCACTACACTCCAGTAGTCGCCAACAACTTCGACAACGACATTTCTCTTATTAGCGAACATCTAGATACTGGCACTATCTTAATTGTGCCAAAAGAGCACCAGAATTATGATTTCTATAAACTTCTCGAGAAAAACAACAATATTACCGTTACCGACACTGCGCCAGAGCGCACAAATATGCCAATCGCCTCACTGGGCGAGCCATACAGGGCTGATGATTTAGAGTTAAAACAGATTATAACATCGCCAAAGAAGTTAAATTCTGCTAGACTATACATATACGAAAAAGTTACTACTGAAAAACAAGGGAGTTAGATATGGGTCAGACAATGGACCAAATGAAAATGATTAACCAACTGCGTAAAACCCAGAAAGAGCTGAAAAACGAAATCGTAGAAGTTGAAGCTGGTGACGGCGCCGTTGTTATCCAAATTACTGGCGAACTAAAGATCAAGAAGGTCGAACTCGACCCAGAGAAAATCGATCTCGATGATATTCATGAACTCGAACGCTGGATTGAAAATGCCATGCGCGACGGTTATGCAAAGGCACAGGAAATCGCAACCGACAAGATGAAGCCACTTATGGGTTCTCTTGGTAGCTTTGGCATGTAATTATGCTTCCAAGCGCGCTGAATGATCTAATCGACGCCCTCGGGCGTCTACCTGGCGTCGGTTCCCGCACGGCCGAACGTTATGCTTACTTTTTGCTGAAATCCGACAGTAACGTTTCCGAGAAAATCGCCAACGCTCTAGAAAACCTCCATTCTGGCGTTAAGAGCTGTCCAGTTACTTTTGCTATTATGGATGCCTCCGAGGAAGTTTCGCCGCTCTACGACGATCCTGCGCGCGATAAAAGCTTAGTTTTAGTCGTAGAGGAGCCGCTCGACATTTACGCAATCGAACACACTAAAGCATTTACTGGCACTTATCATGTGCTCGGCGGTGCTATTTCGCCAATGGATGGCATTACTGCCGACAAACTCCATATCAAAGAACTAATTGATCGCGTCGAAAAAGACTCCGTTACTGAAATAATTATCGCCACCAACCCATCCGTAGAAGGGGAATCTACTGCCGTGTTGCTAGAAAAACTACTACACGAAAAATACCCAGAATTAAAGATTACCCGTCTCGCCCGCGGCCTACCACTTGGCGTATCTTTGGAATATGCCGACCAAATCACTCTCACTTCGGCACTCAACAACCGCACTAATTTATAATTCCTATCTGTTTTTTTACGCTTATCCTTGACTTTTTAAGCAAAGTGTGCTATAATGAAAACACTATAGCCTTGGCCTAAAGGCTAAAGGAGGTAGTGTAACTTAGAGGCTTGGCACCCCTGAAAAGCGAGGTGAAAGATATGGCAAAATTTTTGGTAGTTCTTGGTCTGTCCGGAGCCTGCCTCATTGGCGTGGGGCTTTGGACATCATATCGCGTGCTTATTAAGCACGTCATCAATGGTATCTGATAACTAGCAAATAGAGGGAGGGGAAACACATGTCAACACCAGTTTTCATCGTATTAGTAATACTTGGGGCTTACTCGTCCATGACACTCGTTGACGTTGCAATGGCAATGGGCGACAATTCCAAGCACAACAAAAAGGCTCCGCATGAATAGCGGAGCCTAATTTCGTTTTTGGCGCCAGAACATATGGCAATCTTAGATACTTGGTACAGGGAAAATCTCGGCCATTTGACGAACTTCCTCACGAATCGCTGCAAGCTCGCTTGCGAACTCGTTCTCAGCCTTGCCGCCATTAATTTCAACACAAATCTCGGCGATGCGACGCATTAAGTTACCAATCTTGACCATTTCGCCACGGTTCATGCCACGCGTCGTAATTGCTGGCGTACCAAGACGAATACCTGATGGTCTAAATGGCGGAAGCGTATCGTTTGGAATTGCGTTCGCATTCAAAGTTAAACCGACTTTATCCATCATAACTTCCATTAGCTTTCCATCGATACCGAAGGAACTCTTCATGTCAACCAAAATCAGGTGATTGTCTGTACCACCACCGATCAACTTGAATCCGTGCGTAATTAAAGTGTCAGCAAGAGCTTTTGCGTTACTGACTACATCACGCGCGTAATTCTGGAAGGATACTTGCTCGGCCTCATGGAAAGCCACCGCCTTAGCGGCAATTACATGCATAAGTGGGCCGCCCTGAGTGCCAGGGAAGACCGAACGATCAATCAAAGTTGGAATGTTTTCGAGCGTATGCTCTGGTTTCTTAAGTGGATTACCAACCGTACCACGGCTTAAGATTAGACCGCCACGTGGACCGCGCAAAGTTTTATGCGTTGTTGTAGTCATGACATGGAATCCATGGTCGAGCGGATTCGGATGCACGCCACCAGCAATCAGGCCAGCCACATGCGCCATATCTGCCATCAAAAGACAGTCCGGAATCTCCTCGCCAATCTTTGCAATACGATCAAAATCTGGGATTTTAGAAAATGCTGAATAGCCAACCAAGATAATCTTTGGCTGATGCTGAATGGCAAGTTTAGCCAGTTCGTCATAGTTGATCTCACCAGTCTCCGGATCGGTACCATAGGCTACAAAATTATAAATTTTTGCACTCTGCGTTACCGGTGAACCGTGAGTAAGGTGACCGCCATGACCCAAATCCATACCCAAAACCGTATCGCCCGGCTGTAACCATGCGTTATAAACGGCATTGTTTGCTTGTGCGCCAGAATGTGGCTGCACGTTGGCATGATCGGCATGGAAAAGTCGGCGCGCTCTTGCAATCGCTAAACGTTCGACCTTATCCGTATTCTGTTGGCCGCCGTAATAACGATGGTTGGCCGGATTTGCCGCCAAAACATCATCATCGGAACCATCCAAATTTTCAAAACCAGGGTAGCCCTCCGAATATTTATTCGTAAAAACTGAACCCATTGCCTCAAGAACTTCCTTTGAGACATAATTCTCGCTCGGAATTAACTCCAACCCTTCACGCTGGCGCTGTTTTTCCGCATCGATTAAATCGAAAATCTTACTATCTTTCATCAGAAAAAAACTCCTTTCAAAAATTATTTGCACCAGTGTGAATAGTTAAATCATAGTTCTGTGCTCCAAATGAGCTACTGTTATCATTGTAGAACCCCCTCTCATAACAGTATAATTCATTATTTAACAGTTTGCTAATCTCAATCAAGCATAAGCTCAGATAAATTGCCAAAAACGGAAATTTATTGTAAAATATATAATCATACTTCGGGAAGGGGGTGCCAAAAATGGCAGAAGTCGCACTTAAGAATAGTGGAATTATTGTATTGTTTGACGGCGGAGGACCCTTTGGTGGCCCCGGACCTCACGGTGGTGGACCTCACGGCGGACCTCATGGCGGACCTCATGGCCCGATGGGGCCGATGGGACCGATGGGGCCGATGGGATTCATGGGCTTTTTCTTTTCACCTCATCCTCGTGGAGGTGACGGAGGCGATTCTAAGGAACCCAAGGACAAAAAGAGCTTCATCGAACGTGTCGGAGAATTTATCGCCAAACTCATATATTAATCCACTAACACAACCCGCGTTCAGCATTCGCTGAACGCATTTTTTCTTATGTTATACTAAAAGCATGAACATTTTGAAATACGCAACCAAGACAATCGTAATGGCCGGCATAGCCGTTACGTTAGCTGCTGCGCCTAGCTTCGCAACAATCCAGCAATGCGTAAGCAGCGACAGCAAATATGCCAACCTATCAACCGAAGGTGGCGAAGGAACCGATTTTCCAGTTCGTTGCCAGCAAGTTATGGATACGGATCTAGAAAAGTACGTCACCCTTTACGCTAAGACCGCCGCCGACTGTGCTAATGCAGGCGCTATTGCGTCCGATCCAGATACTGCCTGCGAGAAATACCTTGCACAAGAAGAAACTAATCCAGACGAAATCGTTGGAACTGAAGATCTTGATGAGGGTGAAGAAGCCGCCGAGGAAGAACCAACAGAAGAAGAGAAAGAGAAAGAAGCTAACACTCAGGGTCCAGCCGAAACCAAGAAAGACGATTCTTCAAGCACTCTCATGATTGCTATCATCGCTGGCGTCGTAGCGCTAATCGCGATCGTTGTAGTCGTTCTTCTAGTCGTAAAGAAACATGGCAAGAAGAATACCCCAGCCGCCACTCCAGAAGCACCAGTTGCCCCAACCGAATCTAGCGCGAATACCACTCCACTTGAAACAATTGCGCCAGTTGCTCCAGAAGCACCGGTCGAACCAGAAGCTCCAGCTACCCCAGAAACACCAGTCGAGCCAGAAGCTCCAGCTGCACCAGAGACTCCAGCCGAATCAGAAACACCTGCCGAACCGGAAGCTCCAGCTACACCAGCTGAGCCGGAAGCTACAGAAGAAAAACCAAAGGACGATAATCCGTTCTCAACTGCAGCCTAAAAAAGAACCGCCCCAAGAGGGCGGTTTTTTGTTGGCATAAAAATTGGTGGCTCCGGTCGGACTTGAACCAACGACACAAGGCTCTTCAGGCCTCTGCTCTACCAACTGAGCTACAGAGCCACATTGGATTAAGTATAACACAACCCACCCCAAAAGGGAAACGCATTTTACAATGCTTATGATTAATACG
>CAMNFE010000036.1 GCA_946537195.1 uncultured Candidatus Saccharibacteria bacterium
TGTCGAAATACGCTTACAACAAGAGCGATAAGGTGCGTTTTATTATAGGCTACTCCGTCTTCTCCGTAATGATGACCGGTGCGTGTTCGTCCCTTTATTCGGGTAGCTCCTCTGTTGGCTGGGCGTTATTATTCTTAGTTGAACAAGTTGCCGCACTCCTCTACGCTGTATTCAAGAAAGTCAATTGGCTGATTTGGTTCAGCTCGATCGAGATCTTAATCGTCGCCTTTATGCTCACGTCTGGATATAGTTTCCTATGGCTCGGTCTAATTGGTATCGGCTTAATTGCAATCGTAATTTGGCAGCTTAATAAGGCCAATAAAGCAGAAAAGAAATCAGACACAAACTAAACCACCAAAAAACCATCCTACTACCACAGGATGGTTTTTTGGCATATAAGCTCTCAACTTTTTATGTATCTAAAGCTGACTCGCAGTTAGCTTAATGCCGAAAAGCATTAGAAGTATTATATATCCAAATCGTCCAAATCTGCAAGTTCTTGACGGGTCTTTTTGGCAAGTTCGCTGCCTTCTTCAGTGGTTTCTTCGATGTCTTCATCTTCAACCTCAGTAGCCTCAACAGTTTCTTCTTCGTCAGCTGGAGCTTCTTCGTCTTCGTGCTTTGCAGCTGGCTCATAATCATCGTTGTTTACGATTTTAAGATTATAGCGAGCATCATTTTTAGTACCAAGGGCGCGCAAAAGCGTGCGAATGCTCTGAGCGGTTGCGCCGCGGCGACCAATAATGCGACCTACATCTTCTGGGTCAACTTCGAGACTTAGGAGGACACCTTTCTCGTCAATCGTACGATCGATACTAACTTTGTCTGGATTATTTACTAGAGTCTTTACAATATATTCTACGAATTGCTGGTCTATAGTAGCCATAGGTTCTCCGTTTTGTTAAGTTTATAGTTCTATTTTAGCATAAAAAATTTCCGACATAGTGTCGGAATTGAAATACCCCCGGCAACGTACGCCGGGGGGGCTTATCACTCAGTCTGCATCGTAAACCAACGATACATACTGATAAAAATATTAATCGGCACTGAGGCAATCGCGAAGAAGATCACGAAAAGCGCCATACAGGCCAGCCTTTCCCAGCTCTCTACCTCGAACTGATGACTGACCGCCTCTTTGACCAGTTTTTTCACTTTCTGGTCTCGAATTACGGCATCACCACAGCTTGGCGTTACGGAACCCGAATATGCACGATACTCTGTATCGTTATCCGAACTCGAGCGCGGGTAATACCGGTAGCGATACTGGCTGTCCGCCATATATTCGCCAGACCAATATACTGTCAGCTCATCGGGCCGAACGCCGAGATTCTCAGCGAGTAGTTGTTTCGCCTCGGTCAGTGCTTCGTCAGCTTTACGCTGCTGACTCTCCATACCGATGTATGAAAACGCAATCACTAAGACACTCACTACGGCCACCAAAGTGGCAACTAATATTTTACTTTTGAGCTTCACTAAGAACCACCCCTTTTTCGAAAAACGAAGCTCAATGAGTTACTTTTGCTTATCGTTATCCTCGTCATCCTCGCTATGTCGGCAACGATAGTCCCAGTCAAGCCAACAAAACAAAGCCGTTTCGCCGCCTAAGATTCCCAATATAAATATCAGAAATCCAATCCATTCCTTATCGGCGGGACAGACAGCCATTACGACGACGCCGATAACGGCAATGACTATTAAAACTACGATAGCCAATTTGAACTTCATGGAAACACTCCCCCTTTTCCCGAACAACAAGTTCAACTGGTATCTTTTGCATTATAGCACAAACGGTTTAATTTGTCAAGTATGGCCACAAAAATATACCGGTCGGCCCGGTATATTTTATAGTCTATAAGATTAAGCTTCGGCTGGAGCTTCGGTAGCCTCAGTGGCTTCCTCTGCTGGAGCTTCTTCCTTTGGCTGGTTTTTGCGAAGCTTGTCTGCATGCTTAGCAGTAGCATGTTTTTCGGTTGGCATTTTGACCCATTTTGGCATTTTGATACCTTCTTTGGTCAAGATGCGAATAACACGCGTGCTTGGCTGTGCGCCGTTGCTAAGGTATTTTTCGACTTCTTTTTTGTCAAGGACGGTGTCCTTGGTGTGTGGGTTGTAGCTGCCGACCTGAGCGACGATACGACCCGAAAGAGGGTGACGTTGCGCTTCTTGGACGACTATCCGATAAAGGGGGAAACCTTTTCGGCCATTACGCTGTAAGCGAATCGCAAGCATAATACTCCTTAATTAATTTGTATCGATTATTATAACTTATTCTAAGCTTTTTATCAAGACAGAGCTGCTTTTGTTTCTTCAGGATGCTCTTTTTTATACTTTCGAATAGCCTCGCTAGCGGCTTTAACCTGAGCTTCCTGTTTGCTATGACCAGATGCAGTCGCCTTTAGATGGTCGTTAATATACACACCAAGCGTGAAGGTTTTATCATGATCAGGACCCTCTTCTTTCATAACGCGATAGGTTGGCGTAACGCCATCAATACGTTGAGCAAGCTCTTGTAGATACGATTTCGAATCGCGCCAAGATTCACTCTCAAGAATGTCGTCGATTTTTACGAGTGTATTATCATGAATAAACTTTTCGGCTGCCGCATAACCTTTGTCGAGATAAATAGCGCCAATAATCGCCTCATAACAGTCTGCCATAATGACGTGATGCGCCCGCTCGGAGCCATGTTTTTCGCCCTTACTGAGACGAACAAGTGGACCGTAGCCAAGTTTTTCGCCGCTGGCCGCATTCGATTCGGTGTTTACTAATGCTGCGCGCCAGCTCGTCATAATACCTTCCGGCTGTTCGTAGTTACGATATAAAAAGTCGGAAGTAACGAGTTCGAGTACAGCATCACCGAGAAATTCTAGACGTTCGTTATGTTCAACGACAGTCTTCTTATGTTCATTTACATAAGATCGGTGCGTTAAAGCTGTAATTAATAAATTAATATCCGCAAAATCGATTCCGAGCGCTTTTTTAGCAAACTCGCGATAAGCATCAATTTGTTCTTTGTTCATTATTAATATTCCCCACTACGAATTTTACGCTTAGCGATGAGCATTAGTTTTTCAATGTCAGCATATTCGATTGCGTCGAGTGCGTCAGCGAAAGAAAACCATCTAATGCCATTCATCCATTTTTCTTTTGTAGGATGTTCGTTCTTGTCTAAAGATTGAACGAGATATACCTGAGTCGTCATTAATACTAGTTTCTCAAGACGACGATATTTGAAATGAATCTTACCTAGCCAGGTCAAAACATCGACATGCTTAAGGCCAGATTCCTCGCCGATTTCCCGCACAGCGGTTTGTTTAGCGGTTTCACCTGGTTCAATATGCCCTTTCGGAATCGTCCAGCGATTTTTACTATCTTGAATGAGTAAAATTTCAATATCTTTTTGATCTGGCGTCATACGAAATACGATGCCACCAGCAGTTGGTTCGCGTACGATTTCTTTAATTTCTGGTTTCTTGCGCAAAACAACCTGACGCAACTTTTCAAGTCTTGGTTCTTTATATTGCTCAGTAGGAAGAGCCTCCGGAATCTTAAATCCGTTGCGATGACTCTTCGAATTGTTTTTAGATTTCTTTTTAGACGCTGTCTTGACAGCGGTACTTTTAGTCCTCGGTTTCTTTGCTGTCTTTTTCTGACTCGGTTTTCGCTGCAGCTGTTTCTTCTTCGGACTTTTCTGATTCTGCATGCTTCTTATTATCCTCTCCCCCGATATTACGATAAGCAGTGCCTAGTACGCCATTAATGAATTTTGAAGAATTGTCAGACCCAAAAGCTTTTGCGAGCTCTACGGCTTCATTAATCGCTACTTTTGGAGGCACTTGATCTTTACGGCGCGTAAGCTCAAAAAGGCCAATCCTCAAAACGTTACGATCAATTGAGGAAATGCTAGAAATTGGCCATTCTGGCGCCATTGGCTGAAGCTCTTCATCGAGCTTTTCCATTTCATCAAAAACCCCATGAGCTAAGTCATGTACGAAATCTACATCGCCAAGAGCTTTAGCGTAAGGTTCGATGTTTTTTGCGACGATACTATCGATGTCGGCTGAGGCATCGCCTGCCTTGTTTCGGAATTCGTATTCATACAAACTCTGAAGCGTAATTATTCTGCCGAGATGTCGATTGCTAGCCACGTTAAATTGCCTCCCTTTTTATTTTTTCTTGCTGTCTTTTTTGCATTTGCAATCTTTGCAATCACAGTTCTTTTTGCCGCATTTGCTGCAAGTCTTAAGTTTAAGGTTTGGGGTAGTCTTAGCGGTCTCAAAAGCTTTCACTGGTGAATGCTTATTCACGCTACGAGCTAGCTTCAAACGCAAGTGACTACGGCGAAGGCCGGTCTTGCGAGGGCTACTCTGTTTTTTCGGTTCAGGCATGTAAAAATGCTCCTTCTTTGATATATTACTTTGGACCTAGTTTACTATATTTTTGCACTTTTTACAAGAGAGGAGATAGCGCTAGTGATATGTTATAATAATAGACATGAAGATACGGAAAGGGAGATCTCGCGTCAAGCTAGGCCTCAGCTGTTTGCTGGCTTTGGTTTGCGTGGTCGGTATTGGCGTATCAGCTTATAAACTTATCGTTTGGAAAATAGATTCAGAAAACACTAAGAACCAGACCGGCGAAATACAAGAACTCGCCAATGTCAATGAAAAAGACGACGACGAAAATACGAAAGTCGTTAAGCAAAAAGAGCCTGATCCTAAGACTGGTCCATATTGGGACTACATCAAGATGAAATTAATCGATGTAGATTTTAGCGAACTAAAAAGAAAGAACAAAGATACAGTAAGTTGGATTTCGGTAGGTGGGACCAACATTAATTATCCAGTCGTGCAAACTACTAATAATGATTTTTACCTTAATCATACTTTTGATCGCAGCTACAACGAAGCGGGCTGGGTATTTGCAGATTTCCGCAATACTGTCGATGGCAAAGATAAAAATATGATTTTCTACGCCCACGGCCGCGTCGACGGAACAATGTTCGGCACATTAAGAAATGCGCTAACTAATGGATGGCTGAGCAACGAAGCCAACTTTACGGTGCGGACCTCAAATGCGCGCGAGAATGCCTTATGGCAAGTGTTTAGCGTTTATCATATTCCAACTACTAACGATTATATCCAGACTAGTTTTTACAGTGATGCAGAGTTCCAAAAGTTTGTTAATAAGTTAATGAAACGCAGTGCGTACAACTTCCATACAAATGTAACTGGCACAGATCATATCTTGACCCTATCTACATGCTATAGCGAAACCGAGCGTGTAGTATTACATGCAAAGTTAATTAAATATTCTACTCGCGAGTGATATCAATATCCGCTAATAGAGCTTTGTGATCGGAAGCAAGTTGATCGATTGTATGAAAATCATTCACTGTGATTTTGTCGTTTACAAGAATATGATCGCAAGCGACCTCCTTGATGAATTTGAGATTTTGTAAGGTTTGCGTGACTTTATATTCTGAAGTTAAGTCGCGTAGAAAATCTAGCTCGCGCATGGCTGGCGACTCGGCTATAACATTTAAATCGCCACACATAACTACAGGGCGCTCTTCGTCGCGAATCATATCGGCGACTCTACGCATGCATTCTACGTGTTTTTCGTGACCAATCGGATCCGCCTCCCAATAACCATGATGATTTAGCACCACTAGTCCATTTTCTAGGACGGCTTTTTGAGCGCTATATATCAAATCAGACCCTTTCGTAAAATCCATATGCTCAGTATATTCGCCGTGAATAAACTGCGACTCTGTAGTCTTAAATGGTATTTTACTTAGAATTACATTGCCATGTTGAAGAATATCATTATCGCGAAACTTAACACCAAAATTAGCTGTGCGAAAATCGTATTGATAATTGCCCGCCGCCTTAAGTTTATCGACAGTATCGACGAGATAAGCTAGCTGCTCCGGTCCAGTTTCGCACCAAACAGCCTCCTGCATACAAATCATGTCTGCTTCATTTTCGCGAACAAAACGTTCGAGCGCACCTTTAAGACGCCCAGTCCACACATTCAATTGTATAATTCTCATGCTTTTATTTTACTACGATGTTTACGAGATGTGTTTTTGGCACCACGATAACTTTTACAATCTCTTTACCGTCGGTGAAGGTTTTTACCTTCTTGTCGGCGCAAGCATGTTTTTCTAGTTTTTCTTTATCTTCGGCATCCTCGGCTGAAACCATAATGCGCGCACGAAGTTTGCCGTTAACCTGAACCACCATTTCAACTTCACTCGCAACGAGATGCTTCTCTTCCCATTTTGGCCAAATATCATCTGATTTAAACTTCTCAAGTATTTCACAAGCAAGATGCGGTGCGAATGGTTTCAATAACTTAGCGAGCGTAACTACATCTTCTTCATTAGCGCCGTTCTTGTATAATTCATTCACGAATTCCATCAAAGCCGCTACTGCCGTATTGAAATTATTACGTAGGATGTCTTCAGTAACTTTCTTAATGGTCTTATGGCGATAGGCTATATTTTTATCGGCTTTGTTGAGCTTTTTGTCGAAGGCGAGAGTCCAACAACGATTCAAGAAACGATAAACGCCACCGATAGCCTCCGTACTCCAAGCCGCGTCCATGTCGTATGGGCCAATAAAG
>CAMNFE010000037.1 GCA_946537195.1 uncultured Candidatus Saccharibacteria bacterium
TGTTCGCTTTCTTCGGCGGCGGCAATCTGTTGTGTTTCGGCTTGTACGGCTTGAGCCTGTGCTACGCCCGTACTTTGAATTGACTCTTCAACAACTGGCTCTGGTTGAGCTGCAATTTGTGAGCGTACTAAGTCTTGTTGACTATTTGTATCAGGGGCCAAAGTTACATTTTGAGCTTGTTTT
This sequence comes from uncultured Candidatus Saccharibacteria bacterium, assembly GCA_946537195.1. GTDB lineage: Bacteria > Patescibacteriota > Saccharimonadia > Saccharimonadales > Saccharimonadaceae > UBA2834. Next base: position 184 of record CAMNFE010000037.1, read on the forward strand.
ACTGGATCTTGTTCGACTACAGGAGGTTGCTCTTTATTGGCGGTCTTCGGTACTGCCGGAGCCGGCGTTGGATTTGCGGCTCTACGAGCTGTCTTCGTCGTAACCATCTGCGGTTCATTGTCAGCATCCGCATCTTCTCCTAATATTTCGGCCATGCGTTGTTGCATCTGATCGCGTTGCTGTTCTAGGCGTGGGTCGTGAATCGGCTGAATTACGCGCTCTCCGCCACTAATCTTTTCGTCCTCAGTAGGGGTGCTCTTGCTCTCTGTCTGGCCCTGGGCCATTGCTCCTGCGGCCTGGATTGCTGCAGACAATTGCGCATTAGGCAAAATACGATCCGTCATTTGCAAAGCGGTACCTTGAGTTTGCGTTGGTGGCATTGGCAGAGGAACGGTCGGCGATACTGTAGTTGGTGTATATTGTGGAATTTGCGGAGCGGTCATTGGAAAACCTCCCGCAATTTGTGTTGCCGGAATAGCAAATGCCCCTGCCGCAGGATTCATAGCGATCTGTGCGCCTGGAACCATCCCCGGCATTGCGACAGGGGCTTGATTAAAATTTGTTGGCATTCCTCCATTTGGGTTCGGCTGACCTGGCATCGGTGCTGGTCCTGCCGCAGGATTCGTTGGTTGAATCGTTGTTGTTGGAGTTGTTGGTACTGATTCAATCGCAGGGGCTGCGCCTGGTGCTGCTGGAGCAGCAGGAGCTGATTGCGGCGTATTTGGAACGTTTGACAAAGTTTCAATATTTGCCTTTGCGTCGCCCTTTGGCTTATCGCCAAGTACTTCATGTACCGTATTGATAACGTCTTCGATGCCGACTTGTGATTTGACTAGGTACCTTTCTGCTCCTAGTGCTTCACCGCGTTGGCGCTGATCGTCACTCGAAAGTGCCGTCATCATAATTACTTTGATATTCTGGGTTTCAGGCTGTGAGCGGAGAATATCTAGCATATCGAAGCCCGAGATCTTTGGCATCATTACATCTGCAATGATAAGATCTGGCTTTTCTTGGACAGCCTTAGCGAGGGCTTCCTCACCGTCGTCTGCACGTGCGATATCATAGCCTTCTGCGACCAACCTGATGCTATATATTTCTTGTAAGGATTTATCATCCTCAACTAACATAATTTTGGCCATATTACCTCTTATTATATTCCACTTACGCTTAAAAATCTATATTTTCCCGACCCTGAGCTTGCTGATTATCAATGAAGAAACGTTGCTGGCGGTATGCGTCTTCCGAAATGCGTGGGAATAGCACAATAAAACGGGTACCTTTCCCGACTTCACTCTCCGCCCAAATACGTCCATTCATTGCCTCGACGCGCTGTTTAACAAGATAGAGACCAAGACCAGTACCGCCGATTTCGCGCGTATCGCGGTTATCGACGCGGTAGAATTTTTGGAAAATATGCGTGAGTTCTTCACGCGGGACACCAATACCAGTGTCTTCCACTATAATTTGAACGTTATAATTATCTGCTCGTACGTTAACCGTTACCCAACCTGCTGGTGTGTATTTTACGGCGTTTTCGATGAGGTTATTTATAATTTCGCTTAAGAAATCTTTATCCACGCTAGCGTAAATTAGCTGATCAATACGTTTTCCGCCACTTAACTGTTGATCGACTGAGCCACTACCAAATTGATATCCTAGACCTTTGGCGGTAATGTTAGGAATTTGTCCATCAGCAATACTTTTTACGGTCGCCACGATATCTACAGGTTCCATACGTGGCGTAATTTGGCCATCATCAAGCTTTGTCGTATCAAGCAAATCCTGAAATAAGCGGCCAAGATGCTTTGATGCTTCGTGCGCTTTCGTTAAATATTCCATGCCGCGTTCGTCCACGGTAGCCGTAGAAGGATTCATAGCAAGGCCTAGATAACCCTCAATACTAGCGACCGGCGTGCGCATTTCGTGGCTGGCGGTCGAGATAAAATCGCTACGTTCGTGCTCTTCCTTCAATTCTTGCGCAATATCACGGAAAGTAACCACGAGACTTGGTTTTTCTTCATGTGTAGGAGTAATGATGATCGAAACTGGCGTATTCTTGTTACTGTCGGCCGCTACGATATCTAAATCGCGCACTTCACCGTACTCTTTATTCTTTAGCGCAACGTTAATTGGGTTGCGTCCTTCAGAAACACGGTTGCCAGTTTTATCTAAAAGATTTATTACGGAATCAAAATACACATCGTCGAATTCGGACTGGCTACGGCCGGCGAGTTCGCAAAAAGCCGGATTCACTAAGCGAATATTCCCATTCGGAGAAACAATAATTACGCCCTCGTGAATCGACTGCAAAACAAGCTCGTTCAAATTTTGACGAGACATAGTGGCAGCTTGTTCTGGCGCAGGCGTTTCCACCTTATTGGCCTTTTTCCAGAAACTCATACTACATTTATTTTAGCATAAACATCTTCGTGATTTGCGTCTTTTTTTGATGTTGAGATATAATTAGCTTATGAATAAAGACGTCATCTATATCGAGCCTGAGGATGATATTACTGACATCCTGGCAAACATTAAAAGTGCAAAGAATAAAATAGTCGCGTTAGTCCCGCCAAAGAAGGCAGGCGTTTTGCGCAGCGCAGTTAATTTTAAACTTATCGCGAAAGCCGCTGGGCAAGCCGACAAAACCGTCGTTCTTATCACTTCTGATGAATCGCTTCTGAAATTAGCCGAAAATGTCAAAATGCCTACCGCAAAAAATCTCCAGAGTAAGCCAAAACTGCCAGCCGATCTAGAAGCTGATGAGTTTGGTGGCGAAGGTGATAGTGATGATGACGAAATTGACGACGAAGAGCTCTCTGAAGAAGATGACGTAATCGAAGAAGAGCCAAAGAAAATCGAGGTCAAGGCAGAGAAGACCAAGGATGACGCCAAAAAGGTCGCTGCTTCTAAGAAAAAAGAACCCGATATGGAAATTGATGACGAAGACCTCGAAGACGAAGAAGAAGAAAAGAAACCAGCAAAGAAAAAAGCTGCCAGCAAAAGCATTCCAGATTTCAAGAAAGTTCGCAAACCAATCATTATTGGCGTTGTGGCCGCAATTCTGATTTTCGCTTTCTGTTTCTGGGCATTTGCAATCGCTCCGGCTGCAAAGATTATTGTTAAAGTTAAAACAACTGGGCAAAACTTTGCCGAAAACGTCAGCTTCGTTACGGATGAATCTAAGGCTAAACCAGAAGAAGGTGTCTTCTATATGGAGCAAAAGTCCATCACGAAGACTGCTGAGGCTGAATTTACTGCTACCGGCGAAGTCGATAAGGGCACAAAGGCTACCGGTTCGATTACGGTTACGCGTCCAGCCGGCACGGTAATTAGCAGCGAGAATGAAGCGGTCTTTTCTATTCCGGCCGGTACGGAGTTTACTAATAATGGATTAACTTATGTCACTTCGGTAGGAGGTTCAGTTAACGTCGATGTAAACGACAGTGAGCAGGTAGATAAACATTGCTCGGGTGGGTCCTTTAGTCAGAAATGTACCTACACTCTCAAAGGTGTGATTTCGTCTGGTTCAATTAGTGTCGTTGCAAAAACCAATGGTGAAAAATATAATATCGAAGCTAGAAATTCTGGCTGGTCATCAAGCTTGTCTACAAACAAGGCTTTCGACGTATCAGGCTCCGCTATGACTGGTGGCACTAGCAAGAAGATCAAGGTAGTTTCTCAAAAAGACGTCGAGACTGCTGAGGCTGGTCTTGAAAGTGAAGGCGAATCTGACGCTCGCGAATCTCTTACTAGCCAATTTAGTAGCGAATACTTCCTGATCGAAAAGAGCTTTTCTGCGACAGGTGGTAAAATCAGTTCTTCGCCAGCCATTAATGAAGAAGTAAAAGATGGTGTTAAGCCAAAAGTTATCAAGGAAATCAAATATACTATCTTCGCCGTAAAACGTGATGACCTTAATAAATTTATTAAGACCAAAGCCGATGCCGGCGATGATACTCAAACTATCTATTCTACTGGTATTCCAGACCAGGACAGTAAGGAAGAGGAGATTAAAGCCTACGTCGAATCCTTCAAGAAAGACAAAGACGTCTATACGGCTAAGCTAAAAACCATCGTTAAGACCGGCCCAGAAGTTACAGAGCAAATGGTTTCGGAGAAAACTCTCGGCAAGAAGATTGGTGAAGTACAATCACTTCTTAAATCTATTAAGGGTGTAAGCGAAGTTAAGGTAGACACTTCATATTTCTGGGTAACGTCAGTTCCTAACGATCCGAATAAAGTCAGCTTTGAAATAACAGTAGAATAATGCGAATTATATCCTTAGACATCGGCACAAAACGTATTGGGCTAGCTTTTGCAGACACTAAAGTTCGTATCGCTGTTCCGCGCGGCATGATTCCGGTCGACGGTAACGAGATGGCGGAAATCGCTAAACAGTATCGTCTAGAAAAAGCCGAAATGATTGTGGCGGGTTTACCGCGTAATAATCAGGGCGAGGAAACCGACCAAACAAAACTCGTACGTGAATTTGTCGAATCTCTCAGGAAGTATTTTGCAGAACACGAACAGGCCACACCGCTTATCAAATTTCAAGACGAATCGCTTACTTCTGTTACGGCTGAGGAATATTTCAAGGATAATCTCAGTCGTGCGGATAGGGAAGCTGGTAAAGTCGACGCCGAAGCAGCCGCTATTATCCTGCAAGACTTTATAGAAACTGCGAATTTTGATCAATTGGAGGAGGAGATAAATGGACAGAAGTAGTGTTGTTAACAAAAAGAAGCATAAAGGTCTACGCATTTTTGGTTTTATTGTTCTAGCTATTCTCGTCGTAGTTATAGCAGCCGCTGTCTGCGGCGTTTTGTGGTATAAAAACTCTCTTAAGGCCATGCAGGCGGAGAAATGCACGGCTAATAACTGCGAAGTAATTACTTTTGTGGTTAAAGAGGGGGATGTTACTGCTGACATCGCCGAGAACTTAGAAGAGAAGGGGCTTATCCGCTCTGCGCTCGCTTTTCGCGCCTATCTAATGTTGGAGGCAAAGGATACAACTATTAAGACCGGTTCTTATGAATTCACTAAGGATATGGATGTCGAAGCAATCGTCAAATCTTTCAATGAAGGCGTGAAGGCTAAGACTTTTAGTATTATGTTTTTGCCAGGAGGCACTCTCGATAACATCCGTGAGCGTCTAAAAGACGTTGGCTACAAGGACGAAGAAATTACGGCCGCTTTTCAGAAGCAATATAGTCATCCACTACTCAAGACTAAGCCGGCAAGCGCCTCGCTTGAAGGCTACATCTATGCCGACACTTACGAATTCTATCTTACGGCAAGCGTGGAGGATGTTTTAACTCGCACTTTTGATGAAATGTATCAGGTCGTACAACAAAATAATCTCGTTGCTAAATACCAAGCCAAAGGCTTTACGCTCCATCAAGGCATTACGCTAGCTTCTATCGTCCAAAGCGAAGCCGGCATCATGAGCGAAGCTGATCAACAAAAAGTCGCACAGGTATTTTTGAGCCGCATTAAAAACGGTATCGTCCTTGGCTCCGATGCGATTATTGCCTATCGTGCTAATCAATTAAATCCAAATCGCGACAAGAAAGACATGACTTACCTAAATACTGTTACTTGCCCATGGAATTCTCGTAAATGTCAAGGCCTACCGCCAACTCCAATTTCAAGTCCTGGCAAGCCAGCGCTCCTAGCCGTCGCAAACCCAAGCAACACTGATTACCTCTACTTTATTTCCGGTTATGACGAAAACGGAAAACTCAAGATGTACTACGCTCGCACAGAGGCGGAGCATAACGCAAACGTCGACAAATACTGCGGCGATCTTTGCGAGAAACTATAGCAGAATATGGTATAATAAAGAAGGCTCCTCGGAAGCATAAGTACTATGCTGGCCTAGGACCACACTGCCGGTGGGCACAGTGCAACTTAAGTATGAAAAGATTCGAACTAATTATTTCAAAATTAATACCGTATGGGCTAGTTTTTCTAGCTATTTTTGCACTTATGATGTTCGGTTCTACAAAAACCGACGAAGTTGTGCGCACTCCTATTGCGGCTAATTTTGGCAATGCAGATTTTACTATTACCTCTGATCAGGTTTCTGAAACCTATACTGTTGCAAATATCGCCAGCTCTGTTTCGTTACCTTCAACCTCTACCATTTCGGAAAACTACGTTACTATCAACACTCTCTACGAAACAATCGGCACAACCGATGCTTCTAGTAGTCAGATAATTGAAAAACCAAGCATTATTGATACTTCCAGCTATACTCGCGGCGTGATTAAGCATACTGTAGAGAAAGGTGAAACTATCGCCTCGATTATTGCTCTTCATGGTCTTAAAAACGTTACGAAGACTCAAGTACGTTGGAGCAACGGCCTCAAGACCGAAAAAATCAGCGTTGGCGC
>CAMNFE010000038.1 GCA_946537195.1 uncultured Candidatus Saccharibacteria bacterium
TCCTGCACGCGGCATTGCTCCATCAGGCTTTCGCCCATTGTGAAAGATTCCCTACTGCTGCCTCCCGTAGGAGTCTGGGCCGTGTCTCAGTCCCAGTCTGGATGATCATCCTCTCAAACCATCTAACGATCGTCGACTTGGTGAGCCATTACCTCACCAACTATCTAATCGTACGCAGGCCAGTCCCAAACCGTCCGAAGACTTTAATCCGAAGATCACATGCGGTATTAGCCACTCTTTCGAGTAGTTATCCCTCAGTTTGGGGTCCGTTCCCACGCGTTACTCAGCCGTCCGCCGCTCGCCGACAGATCTCATTCTATCCTCGAAAACTTCAAGAACAGGATGAGACCCTCGCTGCCGCTCGACTTGCATGTATTAGGCATGCCGCCAGCATTCATCCTGAGCCAGGATCAAACTCTCCATTAATGCTACCTAAAAGGTAGACTTTGAAAAAATTTGATTAAAGTATGCAAATATCTCGATAAATCGAGATAATTTCGTACTTTGTACTCAATTATAAAAGACTGACGATGATAATTAATTGCACAACTAAATTGTTAAAATACGTAAATTTTTAAGAGCTCAACGGCTAGAGTGCCTAAAATAATAGTCCCCTCGCAGTTGAACTGTTCTTATCTTATGCTACCCCAATTGAAAAGTCAAGGACTTTTTTAGACTTTTTTTAAAAAATCTACCCAATTGGCCCTAAAACCATATATTACAGAGGAAACCGAGCAGAATTCCAAGCACCGCGCCTACACAAACTTGTGGCACAGTATGCCCTTCAACTACCTTCATTCTGTTCGTCTTCTTGTTGTTGTCGGTTTCAGCAATGATATTTAGAAGCTTACCCTGCTCTCCAACCGCGTAACGTACGTTTACGGCATCATAAACCACAATAATCGTCATCGCTAATGCCAAGATAAACATCGCCGAAGTGAAACCATCTTTAAGGCCAAAGAAGATAGTTAAACCAGTAAAGCTAGCCGTATGGCCGCTCGGCATTCCACCACTACGCGTAAAACCGTCTATGAGCTCATTAAGGGTTAATGATCTCTTTTTTGTAATAATATCCCCGATAATCTTACCCGATTGCGCGAAAAACCACCCCAGAACAAACGCAATAAAGCCCCCAATATATCCCATTTCCATAATAGTAATTATACCAAAAAACCAGAGCACGAAGCTCTGGTTTTCCTTACAAAGCGTTAAAGATTACTTTTTCGCTTTCTTAGCGGCTGCAGCCTTTGGTTTTTCAGCTGGAGCTTCTTCTGTTTCTGCGGCATTTTCCTCTTCTTCATGCGGAATAATACCGATTGAAGCCACTGTATCACCGTCATTTAGGCGCATTACGCGTACACCTTGCGTAGCACGGCCTAGCGTTGGAATATCCTTAACTGCAACACGGATTGCTTGACCGCCAGTAGACATCATAATGATCTCTTTAGCTTCTGGATCGAGCGTATGTACCGCTGCGATTGGGCCAGTCTTAGCCGTTACAGCTGCAACTTTCACACCTACACCACCTCTCTTATGCGGTGGGAAGTTTGTTGCGGCCGTCATCTTTCCGTAGCCATTAGTCGAAATTACAATCAATTTTTGACTCTTTGGATCAGATACGACATCCATACCGACAACCGTATCGTTCGGACGCAAGCGTACACCGCGTACGCCTCTTGCTGAACGACCCATTGGACGTACATCCTTCTCGTTAAAGCGTACTGCCTGACCGGCTGAAGTCGATATAATAATATCGTTCTCGCCCGTCGTACCGCGTACCCAGCGCAATTCATCACCGTCATCAAGTTTAATCGTGATTAAACCGTTTGTACGAATATTAGCGTAGTCCTTTAAAGAGGTCTTCTTTATCGTACCCTTTGCAGTTGTCATAAAGAGATAACCATCTTCGCCAGCTTCATCGCCTTGCTTAATTACGGCAGTGATCTTCTCTTCTGGATGGAGATTCAAGAGATTCACCGAAGCGGTTCCCTTTGCTGCTAGGGACGATTGTGGTATTTCGTAAGCTTTAATACGGAAGATACGACCTTGGTTCGTAAAGAATAGCAAGAAGTCGTGTGAAGACGCCGTAATAATAGTATCTATTACATCCTCTTCCTTCGTAGTCATACCACGACGACCTTTGCCGCCACGATTCTGCTTCTTAAAGTCATTCTGAAGTACACGCTTGACGTAACCTTGCGCCGTCAAAAGCACAACGCTCTCTTCATCCGGAATTAGGTCTTCTTCGGCAAACTTACCTAGCTCATGGTTGAAGATCTTGCTGCGACGCTTGTCGCCGTACTTCTCTTTCATTGCAAGAAGCTCTTCTTTAATGACATCGAGAATCGCTTGTTCGGATGCCAAAATACCTTCGAGTTTCTTAATCAGGTCGAGAAGTTCTTTCAGCTCATTCTCAATCTTATCGCGTTCTAGTCCTTGGAGACGACGTAGTTGCATCGCCAAAATAGCAGCTGCCTGTACTTCGGATAAACCAAAGCGTTCCATAAGGCGCTTATCGGCATCATCATAAGATTCACGAATAGTCTTAATAACTTCGTCGATATGATCAAGCGCAATCTTCAAACCTTCCAAGATATGTGCACGTTCTTTGGCTTTATTAAGGTCAAACTCCGTACGGCGACGAATCACTTTCTGGCGGTGCTTAATAAACTCTGCCAAAATCTCCTTCAAACCCATCACCTTTGGTTGAATACCATCAACGAGCGCCAACACGTTATAGTGGAACGAAGTCTGCAAACCAGTTAATTTATATAACTGGTTCAAAATCTTCTTCGGGAAAGCGTCCTTCTTTAGTTCTACCACCACGCGGATCTTACCGCGCGCAGACTCATCACGTGCGTCAGCGATATGATCAAGCTTCTTTGCGAGCACCAATTCGCGTACCTTATCGACAAAGGCCTCCTTACTCATACCGTAAGGCACCTCTGTAATCACGATGTTGTAACGACCATTCTTGCGCTCTTCGATATCTGCTACTGCACGAATCGTTACTGAACCACGACCCGTTTCGTAAGCTTGCACCATCGGTGCACCACCGTAAACTTCCGCACCAGTCGGAAAATCTGGACCTTTTACGTACTTCATCAACTCTTTGAGCGTAATGTCAGGGTTGTCAATCTGCGCAATCGTTGCATCTACTACTTCGCCAAGGTTATGTGGCGGAATATTTGTCGCCATACCGACCGCAATACCCATCTGGCCGTTCAAAAGAATGTTCGGGACTGCCGCTGGCAGTACCACTGGTTCCTGTTCGGTTCCGTCGAAGTTATCGCGGAAATCAACTGTATTCTTCTCAATATCGGCCAAGAGCTCAGCGCCCACCTTATCCATGCGAGCCTCGGTGTAACGTGAAGCAGCTGCTTCATCACCATCCATCGAACCGAAGTTACCCTGACCTTCTACTAGCGTGTAGCGCATCTTCCAAGGTTGAGCCAAGTTTACCATTGATTCATAAATCGAAGAGTCACCGTGTGGGTGATATTTACCCATCACTTCACCGACGATACGCGCAGACTTCACTGTTGCGTGCGGCGCTTTCCAGCCGTTCTTATTCATCGCATAAAGAATACGGCGGTTAACCGGCTTCAAACCATCGCGTACATCTGGAAGCGCACGATCAATCAAAACCGACATCGAATAACGCAAGAAGCTGTCTTCCATCACGTTTTCGACCGTTAACTCTTCTACGCCATCTTCGGCCACATGAGCCTTCAAACCACCGACTTTTACGATTTCTTCCTCTTCGGATTCAGTATTATAATCGCCCAAAGTCTCATCGACGCCCTTATCATCACTTGAATCTGGTACGCCACCAACTTTGCTTGTATCTTTTTCGTCTTTATCTGCCATCTTTCATTCCTCCTTAGAAGTCCAAATCGTCTAGGTCGACCGTTGCTGCTCTAGACTGGATAAAGTTTTTACGAAGTTCCGCTTCCGAACCCATCAATTTCGTAAAGATTGCGTCAGCTTTTTCTGCATCTTCAATATTTACACGAATCAAGGTGCGATTCTTTGGATTCATAGTTGTTTCCCAAAGTTGAGCGGCATCCATTTCACCAAGACCCTTGAAGCGCTGCTGTGCGGTATACCCTGCCTGTTTGAAACGTTCATCATCTGGATTAATTTTTGTACCAGCAGCCTTGCGCTCTTCAATCCTTTTCGTCAAAGTGCGCTCAAGTGCCTCTTCGTTATAGATATATTCAATTTTACGTTGCGAACCAGTACCCTTAATCAAACCGAAAAGTGGTGGTTTCGCGAGATAGACATGGCCAGCTTTAATTACTTCTGGCATGTAACGGAAGAAGAATGTCAAAAGCAAAGTTGAGATATGTGCACCATCGACATCGGCATCCGTCATGAATACGATCTTGTAATAGCGCAAGCCGTTAATATCGAATTGTTCGCCAATTCCTACGCCAAGCGCTTTGATTAAAGATACAATCTCGGCGTTAGCAAACATCTTATCAAGACGCGCGCGTTCGGTGTTAAGCACCTTACCGCGTAGTGGCAAGATTGCTTGAATTTTGCTATCACGACCTTCCTTAGCGGAACCTGCCGCAGAGTTACCCTCTACAATAAAGAGCTCACACTCGGTACGATCGCGTGAAGAACAATCTGCTAACTTCGAAGGAAGGTTTAACCCCTCGAAGGCGCCTTTACGAATAACATTATCGCGTGCGGCACGGGCTGCTTTACGTGCACGTGCGGCTAATGTCGCCTTGTTTACAATCTTCTTTGCGACATCTGGGTGTTCTTCAAGATAATAAGCAAAGTATTCGCTGGTAACCTTATCTACATAACCACGTACTTCTGGGTTACCAAGCTTGTTTTTAGTCTGACCTTCAAACTGTGGATCTGGCAATTTCACCAAGATTACCGCCGTCAAACCTTCTTTAATATCATCACCGGTAAGATTATCGTCTTTCTCTTTCAGAAGACCATTCTTACGAGCGTAATCATTAATAGTACGGTTTAGAGCCGTACGGAAACCAACCACGTGCATACCACCATCTGGGGTTAACACGTTGTTTGCAAACGGACGAATTGTCTCGGAGAAGCTATCGTTATATTGCACCGCAACTTCTACTACGCTATCTGATATCTCTTTTTCAGCATAAAAGATGTCATCGGATAGAACTTCTTTTCCATCGTTCAAACGGCGCACGTAACTCTTGATACCACCTTCAAAATAGAAAGAGTCGCTCTTGCCTGTTCGCTCATCATGAACGCAGGTTAAGATACCCTTCGTTAGATATGCCTGATGACGTAGGTAATTTACTACCCAGTCATAATCAAAGGTAGTCGTTTCTTTAAAAATCGTCTCGTCTGGATAGAAAGTGATGCTTGTACCGTGACGTTCAGTTTTACCTGTTACGCTAAATGGTACTACTGTTTTACCAGTATCGAACTCGATATGGTGAATTTTACCTTCCTTGTAAACTTCCGCCACCATATGTTTGGAAAGCGCGTTTACTACCGATGAACCTACACCGTGTAAACCAGATGATACCTTGTAACCACCACCACCGAATTTACCGCCTGCGTGTAAGATCGTTAATACTGTCTCTAAAGCAGACATTTTTGTTTTAGGATGAATATCAACCGGAATACCGCGACCATTATCATCTACTCTACAACCACCATCTGCCAAAAGCGTCACGTCGACGCGCGTGGCAAAGCCAGCAATTGCTTCGTCGATTGCGTTATCTGCAATCTCCTTAATTAGATGATGTAAGCCATCATAACCAGTTGAGCCGATATACATACCAGGACGCTTGCGTACTGGCTCCAGACCTTCGAGGACCTGAATTTCGTCAGCATTATACTCATCAGCCCCACCGGACTTCTTAGTTGCAGCCATAGAATATTTACCTCAACTTTGATATTTAATACATATATAATAATATGTCATTTTCCCCATAAAATCAAGTATAAGGCCTTTATTTTCGCGTCTAAGGGCCGTTTCAGCGCCAACGCAGTACGATACCGTCTTCGTCGCTCTGAGTGGCTTTAACGGCGCTCTCGTTCGCTTGTTTTGTCGTAGCCGTAGCTTGCGCAGTCGGCGCCGCTACCGCTTCTTGGCTCACATTTAACACCTTGCGCGGTTCATGCTCAATCTTTATCTTTGCGTCCGCCTTTAAGAAATCATCCGTGGATTTTTTATTATCTGCTGCAGTTGTACCAGCCGCATTCTCCGTTGCTACCGATGTCCAAGCTGAACCAGTAGACATTTCAATCAGCTCTTCTGCCGCATCAATCTTGCGCGCATTTGGATCGTGTTCAATCGTGATAGCGGCCGGATCCGGAGCTGGAGC
>CAMNFE010000039.1 GCA_946537195.1 uncultured Candidatus Saccharibacteria bacterium
CCATAACCGAGAGCGGAAGGAATTGAAATTAAGCGTACGCCACCGATTTTCATGCCTACAATACCGCGCTTCCAGCCTTCAATTAGGCCAGTGGTACCAGCTAATGGACTTTTGAGCGCAGTAGGATTTTCGAAGTTGTCAAAAGATGAATCAAAAACCTTTTCGTTACTCAGCCAACCAATGTAGTATGCGGCATAATCTACGAAATCTTTGTCTTTAACTGTAGCGCCACTACCAACCTTAAGATCTTCTGTCTTAAGATTATCTACGCTAGCAGCGTTAAAGGATTTCACTTTACTCTTATATCCCTTGAAGCTGTCGAAATATTTCTTCGAAAGCTCATTGGCTTGTTCGCTGACTTTTTGCTGATATTCAGTCTGAAGTTGGTTGTAGCGAGCCTGCTCTTCGCTAGTGAGAGCATTGCTTGAGCTGTTGCTAGAGAAATTTAGAACAAGACCAGCATAGAGCGCGAAAGTAGAAATCAACATAAAGATAGCAATCACAATGATGATCAGGCGCTGCTTGGGAGATGTTCTTAGGTCGTCGTTTTTAATCATATTACCTCCGTCCACCCGTTATTTTATTTTTTCCAATGTTCTCATTATAGCTTGAATTTCGGCTTTTTCTAGAGTTTTATCTGTACGAGCAAAGTCGAGATGGAAGCTAACATTCTTTGTCTCACTGCCCTCTGCTTGGTAAATTGAAGTACAAACTACCTTATGAATGAGGTGGCGCGTAGCTAGAATATTGTGAATTTTAGACTCAATATCACCAACTTTAGCATCTAATGCAACCGTCAAAGTAAGGTCACGCGCTACAGACGGGAATTGACTAACGCGGAAATCTTTTGCTTTGGCGCCTTGAAGTTCGAGCAGTTTGCTAAGGTCAATTTCAAAAGCAGCGGTTGGCGCGGAAAGCTTAAATTCGCGCAAAACACGCGGTTTAATTTCACCAACGTAACCAATTAGAACACCATCGGCGGTCTCAATATTCGCGCTGCGTTTTGGTTCGTAGTAGGCATTGCTTTTATCTTTTGCTTCAAGAAGTGGCTTAATTTCATATGCGACACCAAATGATTCTAGAATTGATTTAACATACTTTTTAGCCAAATAGTAATCAGACTTTTTCGCCTGGTCAGCTACAACAAAGCCGAGATGATAACTATTTTGCGGCACACCATCCTCGTCTACGCCATTCGAACGCGGATAAACTTGATTCATTTCGAAAAGAGCGAACTTTTCGTGACCAGCGCGCAAGTTAGCATAGGATTTATCGAGCAAACTTGGCACGATGCTTTGGCGAATATATTGCAAATCCGGAGAAATTGAATTGACAATTTTGTAAGAATTTTCTGGATTCTGGCCAACTTTCTTCATTAAATCGCCGTGAATAAATGAATAAGTCAGAACTTCGTTTGCACCACGCGCAGCGAGATGTTCGCGCAAAGCGGTCTTAAGTCCAAACATTTCGTTTGGATCGGAAGTGGCGTGCAATGGCAAAACTGGCGCGATATTATCGTAGCCGGAAAGACGACCGATTTCTTCAATGAGATCTTCTGGAATATGAATATCAGTACGCCAGAACGGAACTGTCGCGATAACATTGTCACCGGATACTTCCACGCTAAATTCAACATTTTCGAGAATCGTTTTAGCCTGCTCAACGGTAAATTTCGTACCAAGCAGATTATTGATTTGCTTAATAGAAACGGAAACTTTTTCAGCTTCTGGAGTAGTTTTTTGGCTATCAAAAACAGCAAGCGGTTCGTAACCAAAAGCTTTGGCTTGTTTTGCAAAACGTAAAGCAACTGGCATAGTTTGACCGGCCGGCTGACCTTTCGTAAAGCGCGTAATGGCTTCAGAAAAGACACCGTGTGCCATTTGTGTTTTGCGCAAATTATAAAGACTAAACGTAGCAGATTCGAGAATAACGCGTTTAGTATTTTCGTCAATTGCAGTATTAGCACCACCCATAGCTCCAGCTAATGCAACTGGAACATCATTGCTTGTAATAACGATATCGTCTTCGTTCATCTCGACTTCTTTGCCGTCGAGCAAAGTAAGTTTTTCGCCCTTCTTTGCGGCACGAACGATAATTTTTGGATCTTTCCCGCCGCCAACGGCAACAAATTTATCATAGTCAAAGGCATGAAGCGGTTGGCCCGAAATTAGCATTAAAATGTTAGTTAAATCGACAACTGGGTCGATTGGGCGCATGCCAGAACGAGCAAGCAAAGTATCTTGCAAAGAAAGATATTTTGGCGCATCGTTTTCTTTTGGTGCTAGAACTACCGCAGTATAGCGTGGGCAAAGATTTTCATCGATTTCAATGTTGAGTTTAATGTTTTCGTCAATTTTAAAATCAGCTTCGTTGCGGAAATACCAATCTTCAGTTTCAAATTTTTGGCCAAGAATGCCAGCAATTTCGCGCGCAAAACCAAGAATGCCAAATGCATCTGGACGATGCGTGAGTGATTTATTTTCAATGTCGAGAATAATATCGTCAAGATCAAATAGCTTAGCAAAATCGTCTCCGACCTTTGCAGTTGCAGGATCTAATTCGACGATACCAGAATGATCATCGCCAATCGCAAGCTCGTCTGCGCCGGCCATCATGCCATAAGAATCATATTGTTTGAGCATTTTGCGCATGCCAATTTTGAATGGCTCAGCATCATGAAAAGTAGCTGGCACAATTGCGCCCGGCGCAATCCAAGCTGCGAACATTCCTTCGTGTACGTTTGGTGCACCACACATAACTTGAACAAAACCATCTTTGTCGCGCTCAACATCAGTAGCTTTGCCACCATCATCAACAAGACAACGCGTTAAATGTGTGTCTGGAATTTTCTCGCAGAATTTAACTTGAACAACATAAATGCCGTCATACTTGTGCGTTTCGTCGATAGCTTCTTCAACTTCTACAAGACGCGCACCAATGAGCTTGATGAGCTCTTTATCTGAAATGTCAATTTTGACATATTTCTTAATCCAATTTAGTGAAATTAACATGCGAACTCCTTCAAGAAATCAAGTTTTGCCGCTTCAAAATTGCGAACATCACCAAGACCATAACGAAGCATGACGAGGCGATCAATACCGCCACCCCACGCAAAGCCTTGATATTTAGTTGGATCGATGCCAGCCATTTTGAGAACGTTCGGATGAATCATGCCGCAACCAAGCATTTCGAGCCAATCGCCGCCCTTGCCTTTACCACCCAATGCAGCTGGTTTTTCAATTAAAAATTCAAGGCTAGGCTCAGTGAATGGGAAGTAGCCTGGCTGAGTTTTAATATTAAGTTTTTGGCCATAGTATTTTTCAAAGAATTCACGCAAAATGCCAAGCATGTTGCCGAGCGTACAAGTTTCAGAAACATAGACGCCTTCGCATTGATAAAAAGTATGTTCGTGCGTCGCGTCAACGTCTTCATTGCGATAAACACGACCCGGAACTGCAACGGCAATTGCCTTGCCTTCGTCGAGTTTGTGTTTGTAAGTTTTTAGCACACGATGCTGCATGGTACTAGTGTGTGCTGGCGGAATAAAACCTTCTTCAGTACGGAAAGTATCGTAACCGTCACGTGCTGGATGACCTTTAGCAAAGTTGAGGCTATCAAACATATGAAATTCATCGTCGAGTTGGACAGATTCCATAATATCGAAACCCATGTTTTGGTAAATTCCAATCACACGATCAAGTTCGGTCATGAGTGGATGTTTGCTACCAAAATCTGCAGTCAGAAATTCTGGCGCATCAGCATTAATATCGCGCGATGCCGTGATGTCGAGCGGAATTACATTTTCGTCCGCAGCGGCTGCTTCGGCCTCAGCGATTTGCTGCATTATGTTTTGTTTTTTGACATTTAATTCGCGTCCAAAATCGGCCCGCTTTTCAGCTGGAATGTCTTTGATTTTGGCATACTCTGCGTTGAGCTTTTTTAGCTCTGTTTTTAATTCAGAAATACTAGGCATGATACCTAGTATTTTAGCATATCTCTTATCTGTTGACTATTTAATGACAAAGATAATTACAAGTGCCAAAGCAGCGAGTACGATTAATACAAACCAGAACCAACTAAAACGTCCGGTCTTGGTGGTGTTTTTGAGATACTCAGAATCTTCAACTAAATCAACATCTTCGCCTTCAACCTTGGAGTTGCTGCGTGAGCGTTCGCGTAGATCAGCAGAAATACGTTCCTGTAATTTGGATTGCTCTTCACTTCCCGATACCATAATTCCCACGTCATACCTCCTTTTTTGTTGAACAGTTTTTATTGTAACATACAATGCTTATTCTAAAAAATTTAAAAAACAGGCGTTCTTATCTAGAAGTATGATATTATTATTCTATATAACATTAAGGAGAGGTAAAATGGCAACAACCAAAGCCAAAACGGCCAAGAAGTCTGGCGCCAAAAAGACTTCCAAGTCTAAAGCCGCAACTTCAAAGCCAAAAACTGTCAAAGCAGTTGAAGCCAAAACTACCAAAAAAGCCAAAGTTACCATGGTGGATAAGGTTCAAAATAAGGCAGACAAGGTAGCAGAGGAAAAGAACAAAGTGATGTCGGAAAAAGCACATCCAGTGAAGGAGTTCTTCGCACGCAAGTTTGATGCATCCGAAAACATTTTGACTATTTTCAAGGACACCAAAATCATTGGCGCAATTATCGGCGAAATTATCGGCACCGGTCTCGTTACTGGCATCGCATTAACGCTCGGTTTGTTTAACCCGCTATATTTGATTTTCGGTTACCTTGGTGTAACACTAGCTGTGTTCGCAATTTCAGGCGCACATCTCAACCCAATTATTACGGTTGGTATGATGGCTAGCCGTCGTGTTTCTGCGATCCGTGGTATTCTCTACCTCATCGCACAAATCATCGGCGCATGGCTCGCGTTCCTAATTGTGAGCGGCTTCTACAATGCAGGCGTTGCTTCTGGTAACATTACCGCCGAGAACGTTGCTCTTCCAACGCTCACGGCAACCAGCAGCATCACAGCAGCAACAGAAGGATTCAGCTTCTTCTGGCCAATAACATTGCTCGAGTTTGCAGGCGCAATCATTCTTGCGTTCTTCTTTGCTCGCGCTCTCGTTTACAAGCGCAGCGCATTCACTTTCGCAGCAACCGTAGCTTGCGGTGTATTTGTTGCAATGCTATTTGCAGTTGTTCTTAGCAGCAACTACTTCGGCCTTCAAGACAGCGTATTTGTCTTGAACCCAGCAACCGCTTTCATGTATGGTTTGCTTCCAGGTAGCGCAGAAGGATTTGATGCTCTTATGAATGCCTTGATGCCAATGCTTGTTACCTACGTAATCTTCCCACTTCTTGGTGGTGTAGTTGGTTTCTACTTGTCTGACTTTATGTCCAAGTTGAGCGGCAAAGAACTTGCCAATTAATCCAATTAAAATAACAAAAATATTTCAGGTTTCGGCCTGAAATATTTTTTATGATTCACGAACTGAAGCAGAAGCGTGTTTGACTTTCTGTATAGTATATGCTATAATTATTTTAATTGTACCTTACGAGAGAAAGAGGAAGCGATGATTATTTTTAAGGCTGGAATGGCGCTTTTACTAATCATTACTGCATTTGGTGTCATCGCCGTTTTTTCGGCAGGAACGCTGCGAAACAACACTAAAATCAGAGAGGAAGATGCAATGCGCATCGCAGATCGGCACATTAAGTCGTCTGGTCTTCTGGATCTCGACGAAGTGATGTTTCTCTACAACTTCAAGCCTTATGGAGCCAAATACTGCTCCTGGGCAACCCACGACCAAATTTGGCTGACCGTAAACTACGGTTATGTCAAAAAAATTAATTGGCAAATTGGATCCGATAAGTTGGTTTGGATCGACAAGTATTCGGATTCCATAGATGTCGGAAATCCGGACTACCGTATCGTTTACGACGGAAAAACAATATTCATCACTGCGCGTTGCCTGGCTGCACTGATTAGCGCAGCCCAGAACAAGCAGAAAGGTTTTAGAAGAAGCTAATGCGCGGAAAGCGCATAGCGATATATGTACACCCCTCCAAATCCCGCCACAGGCCCCCTTGTTTCAAGGGGGCCATTTCCTTGTTTAGTCTATGCTTAAATTGACAAAATACTACATCTATGCTATAATTTGCTTATCTGTACCTTACGAGCGGAAAGAGAGTACACCATGAGAAGTGGACTAGAACGAATCGTAGTAGTCGTGATGTCGATTGCAGCACTGGTGATTTTCACTCATGTAATTATGAGACTGCGCAGTCACGAGCCCCACATGGACAACCATACGGC
>CAMNFE010000040.1 GCA_946537195.1 uncultured Candidatus Saccharibacteria bacterium
CTAAAGAAACAGGAAGGATAATACACATTGGATAATAGGATGGTTAAAAAGCAATCCGCTTATGTACCGCAAGAGCAACTCATCTTAGGCAATGTGCTTGGAAGTGCACACTATGGACTTGCGGATGAATGGTCTGATCGAGACGTATGCTATCTACTGATGCCGTCTAAGCAAGACTTAATCCGCGGACGAAAACCTCAGCGCCTGTTGTTTATGGATCAGTGCGATGTCAGTATGTTTGACATTCGCAGCCTTATGTTCTTTATCGCTGAAGGCGACATCAACAAACTCGGACTACTCTTTAACGATGACTGTATGTATGTAGCTCCCCAGTTTAAGGATTTCGTCGACCAGCTTATTGCGCGGCGAGAAGAATTAATCAATACTATTTCGCCATCTATACATGCTTGGGCTTTGAATATGTTTGAGTATAAACTGGGACAAATCCATTACTACAAGGATACCGAAGAAAAATACAAACAGTTCGGTTACAATACGAAGAATGTGGCACAGGCTATTTATTATATCCGTATAGCCATGCAATATTTTATCAACCGTAACTACAGCGTAGAAAATCCTATGTTAAAAGCCTATGACTGCTCCGGTTTCCGTGATGAAATCCTAGATATCAAACACGGTAAGTACTCGGAAGATGAAGCTGTAGCTATAGCTGAAGCAGAATACGCGAAATTAATCGGTATTACCAACTTAGGAAGAAACCATAACGTAGGTTGGGTTAATCAGCTGGTTTACGACGAAATAGAAAAAATGTTAGGAACGTGACGAATCATGCTAACCTTACCTCAGATAATAAAAGACTTATTATCTAAAGCTAAAACCATTAGTAATAATATCACAGAAACTTATATTAAGAATTTAATCACTACGGAAATAGAGCGCTCTATTTCTTCTTCTACTGATGGGCCATTATATTTAGCTATTAAAAACGCGGCTTTTACCAACCTTCCTCCCAAAATTGGTTATGGCAAAGAAAAGACGCTTACAATCACCCCCGTCGGTGGACAGTTAAAGGTAAATATCCCCTCGCAGGCAATATATTTAGGTGGATTCGGCAGCATTATCCCCGCGCAAACGATAAGCCTGCCAGCTAATCAGGATAATTACATTTATGTAGTCCGCGACGCCGCCGACTATACAAAAGTAAGCTTTGAGATTTACGACCACTTACTTGGCGGAAAAGATAAAGATATCCACTTTACCCGTATTCTTTGCGCCCGTTTTAAGACGAATGGTTCTAAGGTTATTGAACAGGAGGCGTTCGAGACAGCGAACTATTCCTGTTTTTAACAATATGCATGGAGAGATTTTATGTTAACGCTACCATTAATCTTAAAAGATTTAAAGAATTCTATAGGAACAGCGTACACTACGGTTACAAACGCCACCTTCCTAAATCGCATTAAAAATCGCATTAAGGAATCCATCAACACGAATTCCTCATCTGGCGAAATATACAATGCTGTTAAGGATGCAGCGTTTACCAATTTGCCGCCCAAAATCGGCTATCTCGACGAAAAGACCGTCCCGATGTACGCTGCTTACAATATGAGCAACATGGCCGTGACCGACTTACCTTGCTGGATTACTTCGGACTTGGAGGGGCGAGAGATTACCTATTTCAGAGCGTCTCAGGACGGAGCGCATGGCCTTCAGATATATCGCGCCTTTAGAAGTAACTTATCTGACACGAACGGCTATACCGTAGAAAATCAGCCACTAGCAATAACGATTGATGGTGTAAATACAAAGTTTAATCGTGTATATGGTATCTCTAACGATTATATTGTCTTACAGGCAGAAAATGGAAAACGTTACCACTTTGCTACCTACTATTCTTCCAATACGGACAACTGGAAGTTAATGCGAGAAGTTACTCGTTTTAATAGCTACGGCGATGTAATGGATATCCTTTGGTTCGATTCAGTAAAAAGATACCTTGTTGTATGCCAAACTGGACAGGGAATGGTATATCTCGTTGCAGATGAAAATCTGAACGAAATGTATCGCGATATGGTTTTTGACTTTACGAAGTTTCACCATAGCGGCAAACCAACTTGGACGTATCATTATAGCACGTATGGCAATACGGCTTCTGCGGCATATATACCAGACCAGAACCGGCTGGCAACCGTATTCCGAATGGATGCGAATGTCAGAGAAAACGGCTTTGTCATTTACAACTCGGATATGGCGCATCATCCATTGTATTGCAATACCATCAGTAATTTTACCCCAGACAAACTACTGACAAATCATTACTTCGCTACGGCGCAATGGGATACCCCATTAGCCACTTATTACGATGCGGCAAAGTGGGATTGGTGGGGCGACAATACGGTTAAGATGGCTACGGGATTAACCAGCCGTGGCACAGAATACTGCCAATATGACTCGCTGAATAAAATGTTTTATTACACACATGGCGTCCGCGACTGGGCCGGCGTATATATCAAGCGTATCGCCGTTGAAAACCTAAGTTCAAGGGCTGGCACTCGTTTTTTGGATGACAACGCCGGACAAGGATGGAACTGGCAAACACCAGACACTTCTCCGTGGGCCAAG
Organism: uncultured Candidatus Saccharibacteria bacterium; assembly: GCA_946537195.1. Taxonomy (GTDB): domain Bacteria; phylum Patescibacteriota; class Saccharimonadia; order Saccharimonadales; family Saccharimonadaceae; genus UBA2834. The sequence goes on from CAMNFE010000040.1 coordinate 2,584, forward strand.
CAAACATATGCCCCTTCCGTGATGTATGACTCTATCGTTTTGCGTGCGCAGTCTAACAAGTACGGCGGTGCGTGGAATAATATTATTATTGCGCCGGAGACGACATCCAATGCAAATATACTGGCTGTTACGGCAGGCTCGTGGGCTGTAGGCGGTGGCGATATAACAAATATTGACTGGGCTGCAGGGTATGGGCGTTATTCCTGCACAAAGGAAAACTTCAATACTAAAGATGGCGTGTCATGGTATCAAATTCTGGAAGAGAATGGATACTACAATGTTTACCGTCTGGATTATAAAGCTCGTAAGGATCAGGTTGGCAATACTTACAACGACAATGTGTATCGCCCCGCAAACCCTATAGCTAAATTTAAAAAGACTCTTAACTTTGTTGGAGGCATAACGTCATTTGGCTCTTGGGCTTTTAGAAGCGCATCTTTTGGCGGCGGTAATAAGCTCATCATCTTCGGGCGCATTTCAAGCAATTATAAATGTGTGAAGAATAGTGAAGGCAAGTACGTTCCGCAAGACGAGAACGCTATGCCGGCCTATTATTTTATCTCGGAAGATGGAAGCTATTACAAGGTAGATTTACCGCAAAACATGCGCGACTGGTATTTATCTGAAGCAAGTGACCGATGGCCATATATCCGAAATCCAGATTGGGTTAACCGCACGCCATTCTTGGATAGTGATGGTCTGACACTCTATTATAATAGTCATGAATTCTATCATGGCAATGGCGATTACTGCTTCGCTGGTTGGAGAGTAATTTTTTCTTCCGACCTTAAGACTGCTACAAAAGTTGATTCTGTAGCTGCAGGTGATGGCACATGGTGTGGTATCGAAGTTCTTGGTTGGAATAAGCGCTTCGGTTATTATCGTACCCGCACCAGAAACCGTACAGGCTCTTTAATCGATACCAGCGCTACAAGCCCGATTAATGTCATTAACCTTGGCGGCGACGTAAAAACATATACCATTAATAATAGTGGCTCGGTAGGTCTAATCGCTTATATTCAGGCAACGCCTATTTATCTCGGCGGTTATTACAGCGTACTGCCTGCTACGGAAGTATATCTAAAAGCCAATAGTGACAATTACATTTACCTATCCAGAGATAAATTGGACTACCAGAAAATAAACGTAGAAAATTACGACCATTTGCTGGGGGCGCAGAATAACGATATGGGCATTAACTTCTCCCGTATCCTTATCTCGAAGATAACTACGGATAATAAAGGTGCTACGAGCCAGGAGTATTTTAATATCGATTATTACGGAGCAAGCAAGTCATGATGTCATTAGCGCAAACAATAAAGCATTTAAAAAATACGATAACGAATTATACTAACTTTATCAACAGCAAGTCTATCGAGAACTTCGCTACCACTAAGATAGTCAATTATATTAACGGAACTGAAGGCGGCGCAAAATCTATCCGCAATATGATTAAAAATAGAACGTTTAAAAATTTGCCGCCGAAAATTGGCTACTTCAATGAAACCACCGTACCGTTAATTGCTAACTTCAATATGTCGATTAACGCGGATGCTCCGTGGGTAATTTCGGACGACCAAGGACGAGAGCTAATGTATTTCCCTGCGAAGGGGAGCCCTACGGACTCGGTTAAGGTATTCAGAGCATACCGCATGAGCACAGGTTCAGGCTTCATCTATGAAAACGAACCGATAATTCCAGGCTACCTTGAAAACGACGGCAAATATCTAACCAACATACGTGGACTAGGCAATCAATACATGGTTGCTATCACAACGGGCGGAAGGGTTCATATCATTAATACTTTTGGTGAGCCGGATACATGGACGTTAGAAGCAGATATTACCGATTTATACAACTCTGTTCCAGATATTCGCCTGAGTGTTATCTACTTTAAGGAATATGGTACGATTTACATTCCCGGCACTGTAGGAGACGGCCATAACATTGGAGGCCGATTATACAGAGTGTCTACTGGCGAGCTAATAAAGACAGATAAAATCTTTGATTTTGTACAGGTAATTGAAGAACAAAACTCAAACATAAAAACGATGTATGCTGAAATAGGAGACGCTGCCGCGGTTTATAACGAAGCAACGAGCGAAATGGCTTGGCTTGGACGTAGCTATATTCAATGGTACAACTCGGATAACTCGGTAAGTGCAAATTACCATTCCATGTTAGTGCTGTGCGACTGCCCCAAAGAGCATTTTATGGATGGACGAGGGACGTTAGTTAATAAAATACCAAACAGCGAATATAAAATACAAGCGCACAAAAGAGGGTTATGCCCGCGAGGAGATAGCGGAATGAGGCACGCTACGTACGACTCGATGGAAAAGGTAATTCGAACCGTTTATCGATATCAGAGTTCAGATTCAATTGATTTGTTTACCAGAAGTGCTACATCTTCAGTAAGTCATGCCTGTGATTACTTCTTAGGCGGACTTGTCACATCTGGTATTCAAAGCTCTGATGCTGCGCCATGGGCTAAACGAATGATGCAGCCTGTGGTTTATAACGACGATACATATTTGTATGGCATAAGTAAGAAATATGGCGGACAGCGTATCCATGTGGATTTTGTGACAGACGGCAACGGATTGTGCAATATAACAGCGGGAACGTGGTGGCTGTCCGGGTCGTACGGGGATTGCGGAGATTTGTCCCTACCTCTGATCTCCTGTGTTAAGACAGGAAACTCGTCTAAGTTTTATTACACCGACGACAGTAATATTGCGAGAGAGATTCGCACAGAAAGCTTCACCGCTGACAACTATGTACGAAACGGTAGACGGTATTTAGTTGATACCGATATTAAGGCCCCATCGATTCCAACGGATTATTTCATTAAATCGAGAATGTATAATCCTAAGTGGAATAAATGGTTCTTTATATCCGAAAAGAGCGGGACGGCTTTGGCTGGTGATACTTTTCTATTAGAATATGATATCACAACTGGAGCATGGACGGAGCATTGGGATGAACGACCGCAGTCGTGGCTGGATGCTGCGCAAGCCTCTTTAGGCAGCCTGGGCAATCGTTCGGGATGCAGCGTATCGTCAAATGCATTCATTGATGATGATGGTACTATGTATTTTAGAATATGTTTTAACTATATCGGTGGAGCAGGAGATGCGCACCTAATAAAATTGACTCGCAGTGGAACTAACTATACAATGACGCCAGTTGGCGGCGCGGTAATGTCCGGCACTTACGCTTCCAACCATCATATGTTTGGCTGGAATAACAAGTATCATTACTTCTTTGCGTGGGGGTCAGTAGTAGGAACTACGGAATCTCGAATTTATTCTACTAGGCATTGGGGGGATTCACCAGACAAGCCTAACGGCGCAAAGTCATTATTTGAAGACGGTGATTACTATACTTGGCGTTTTGTATGTGCCAGCGCTACTGGTATGGTTTGCTATCTGCAGGATACTCCGGTATTCTTAGGCGGTTATTTTTCTACGGTTCCCGCTAAGGAAATTCCACTTAAACCGAATTC
>CAMNFE010000041.1 GCA_946537195.1 uncultured Candidatus Saccharibacteria bacterium
ATTACAATAATGATTTGAAGCCATCTAATAGTCTTCGAATGCCATTACGAGCCTCGGAAGCTTTTTCGCGTGGACTTTTAACGACGAACCTATCCAAAGTTGCCAGTAGGGCAGGCAACAATATTAAGACAATCAAAGTTGCGCAAAATGTGCCTAATGAAATCGCCTGACAGACCGCCGCCGCAATCGCTGTTGCCATATTGCCTACAATCGCCGTTACGATAATTAAAATCGATGCCGACGTTAAAATTGCGTTAATCGAGCGATTGTAAGTACTAATCAGCGCATCGCGGATATTCATTTTAAAATAGCTACGATTTTCTACATAGTACGACGTAAACAAAATTGCATAGTCAATCGTGGCGCCCATCAGGATCGACTGTACGATAATTAATGCGATGAAGAAAATACTCGACCCAGTTAGAGATAAATATGCCATTACGATAAATACCGCACATTGAATTACTAACACGAGTAGCATCGATACGAAGAACGATTTAAACGTACAAATTACTACTGCGAATATTGCTAGCATGGTTAAAATTGTAATGAAATTCATCTCGTCACTAAAAGTTTGCGACATTTCGTAGGCCATCGCCGAGTCGCCGACCATGAAGTAGTCGAGCTTATTGCGCGGACCAAGTGCGTCTTTTATATCACTAATTAAAGCAAAGGTCTGCTCGCCCTCGGATGGCAAATTCGATTCTATTAATGCGCGGTAGTGTTGTGGACCAACAAGTAAGTCTTTGGCTTCGTTAATTGTTTTACGGCCATCAGTAATTTTACTGCGCATCTCGCTATCGATACGTTCCGCAAAGCGACTATCTGGTAAAATTTTGTCTGACACGAAATTAATAAACTTCTCGACCGTAAGGGTCCAATTATTATCGTAGTCATACAACGAACCGTGGTAGAGATAGGCGAGAAACAATTGGTTCTTATCCAAGTTCCCAGCTAGCGGCAGAATTGCCCGGTAGAGTGCGTCGTAATTATAAGTATTTCCATTTGCGGCAGCGCGCATTAACGTTGCAATCGTATGCAGTTGGGTTTGTTCGCTCTTACTAAGTCTACTGGCATAATCTGGATTTGGTAAAACTTTTTCGTCGATAAAATTGATCAACGTTTTGAGTGACAGTTTCAAATTCCTATTTTCATAGCGGTAATTATATAGCGCATAAACTAGATTTACTTTTTCCTGGTCCAAGTTAAAAGTCTGTGCCAAACTTCCGGCCGAGAACTTCGTGTTTTGGTTGTTCATAATATACTGCGCTAGACCTAGCTGCCTGATCGTGTTGCTCGACAACGCGTTCTTTAATTTCGCGTCATTCTGGTGCTTCAGCAAGAAGTTTACCAATTCGCGCGGTGAAATTTTTGCAACACTAGCCGTCGTCTCGGCCTGGTAGAGCTTGTATATATTCTTGAGTTTGCCAAGTTTGTCGTTTAGGTCAATTTTTTGACGCGCTGTATTAATTTCGCTGCTAATCTTTTGAGCGGTTTCTAGAATCGTCGTCTTGTCCTCGTCGCTCAAGTTCTCGAAAATTTCTGGATAGTTTGTCTCCAAATTATCTAGCCAATTTGTTGTCGTCGCTAAAGCGTTATCGACTTTCGTAGCTGCGCCAGCGATATCTGCATAGGTATATTTCTTCGCCAAAGCCTTCTCGGCCTCATTAACTTTTTCTTCCAATTCCGCACGTATTATTGCAATTTGTGGTGCCAAATCTTTCTGTGTTTCGGCTGGCAATTCTGCCACGGCCTGATCAAACATTGCGGGCGCATTCTTTAGTTCGGAGATTCTAGACTTTGCGGTCGCGAACTGTGTTTTTAATTGTGTTACTTCGTTCGCCGATAGTCCCATCTCATCGATTACGTTCTGGTTTGATAATGCAAAATTTACTAGCTCTTCAATAGAAGCCGAGGCGGTTGGCGCGTCGTTAGTAGTGTAGCCATAATAGACCAATAGTTGCTCTAAAGTTTTTTGATCGATGCCGAAAATCTTTGAAAGTTCCGCCGCACTTTTTGGCGTATCGGTTATATTTTTATTACTGAATATTTGCAACTTTGCAAGGTCTGCTCGTTGTGCTGGCGTAACCATGCTGGCATACTTCGGATTTGTCAAAATATCGTTTGCCATAAACTGTGCGAATTGATACAGAGTCAATTTGGTTGGAATTTTTTGTTCAGACAAATACAATACGTAAACATCGTCTAGTTTTTTACTGTCGACACCCAAGACCTTTGCGATATCTTGCTTGGTGCGTGGGCGATTAACTTTCGATTGGTTGGTAAAATTCGAAAAACGATCGACCTTCGAAACCATTTCGTTAGAAATACTGTTTGCAAAATTCTTATTTGGGAAAACTTCATTTTGCAAGAAAGTTACCAAATCATCCAGCGAGATTTCATGCGCATCAACGTCTTTGTAGTAGTGATAGTAAATCGCTTTAATCAAGTAGTCTTCCGTTTCGACTTTTTCAGAACTTAAGCTATTAATTTTAGCAACCAACTCGTTGTACTTTTCTGGTTCATTAATCGTGTTGCCGTAGCAAAGCACGCGCGTAGTATCTTCGCGTTTATCGAACTCTTTACATACTTTCGTAACTTCCTCGTCCATTTTAGCGTCATAAACTAGCGCCATCTGGTTCGTTTCGCTAAAAACATCCTTGATGCGGTTATTTTGTTCAGCAGTAAAGTCAATAACCGTAGTCCCCCTAAGAATGAAGCTGCCAATAAAAAGCAGTAAGAATAATGGCATGGCAATCTTGCGCAAATTAAAACTGCGTTTACCGAACCAATCCATTTTCAAATTTAATGTTTTCTTCTCGGTCTTTTCGATAGCCTTGTCAAATATTAATAATAACGCCGGAAGGGAAGTAAAAATTGAGACTAGGCTTAATATTACACCTTTACTTAGTACGAGCCCCATATCTCGTCCGATCGTGAAACTCATAAATATTAATACAATTAATCCAACTACTGTTGTGACGGAACTGGATGAAATTGCGCTAAACGAATAACGCATGGCTCGGCGCATCGCGGTCTTTTTGTCGGGATGGTCCGGCTTTGCCTTTTCTTGACGATAGCGCGTTGATAGCATAATGGCATAATCCATCGACAGGGCCATTTGAAGAATTGCCGAAATCGCATCGGTAATATGGGAAACATTTGGAAAAATAATATTCGTGCCTTTATTTGCAACTACGGCTAGCAAGATTGCAAACAAGAATAACCACGGTTCGACCCAGGATTTGCTCATCAGTAGCAAAATAACCATCGCGCAACCAATCGCCAAAAGCGTAACGTGCAATTTCATCACTTCGCCGTTAAAGTTATAGACTTGGCCAGCCTCCTCGATTTCGAACCGATCTTTATATTCGTCGTGAATCGTGTTGTAAACACGGTCGGCTATTTCTGAATCTGCTGGCGCATTGACGTTGATTTTGTAGCGCGTATATTGACCGCGATTATATGTGTCGCTCTCATCGTAATCGACCGACTTTACGCCCTCAATCGACTCGATGTCCTTTTTGATTTTCATTTTCTCATCATCTGGCACATCGGTTAGCATCATTTCATAGGCGCTAGTCGAGTCGTAATTAAATTCATCATTCATGATATTTAAGCCTAGTGTCGTTTCCGAATCAGCTGGCATATAGGAGTAAATATCTTTATTGATTTTTACCTGCGTCGAAAGTAGTCCACAGATTGCAACAAGCACCAAAAATACACCGAAAATTACATAACAATGATTAACGATAAAATCTGACACCTTGCGCATATTTGACTATTATATCCACCCCTATAAAACGAAGAAAGAACAGTATTATTGTACTGTGTCTAAAATTGAACAATACATTGACTTTTTGTTCAAAGAGTGGTATAATTATATTTATGGTTAAAACATCTTATCGTAGAGCTACCGAGAAGACTCGTCGCAAAATTCGCAAAGCTTTTGCGGATTTATTAGCTAAGCATGGCTCCATAAAAAATTTTACAGTCACCGATTTAGCCGAGTGTGCTGAAATTACGCGAGGAACTTTTTATAATTATTACGACAATCTCTACGAGGTCGGCGTCGAGCTCCAGGCCGAAATTGAAAAAGAACTTTTCGCCGGTCCTTACGAATTCGATTCCGCGGACGATGTCGAACAATACGTGAGACAGATCTTCACTTTTCTTAAGCAGCAAGAAGGAGTTTATCGTCAGCTTTTATCTAGCGAGGCTCCAGTTGCCTTTTTGGGGCAGCTTGAGAATAGTATGACGCAACGCGTTCTAATGATTATGCGCGAAAAAGGTATTCACGATAAGAACGCCGAATTTGAGCTCTTGATTCTTACGAGCGGTGCTTTTGCAATAGTGCGCAAATATTATCGTAATGAAGTCTCCGTGACGCTTGAGGACATTAGTCAATATCTAAGCAATAAGCTTCGAATAATGTTTGAGCAATACGTTAAATAAATATTAATCGCTAGCGTCAACATCCAGCGTAATGTTGACTTTGTAATCTGGATATTTTTCTTGCACTTCATCAAAGATGTGGCGATAGAGTTCAATTCGATTCTCTACGGCAAAATCAATAATAATATCCAAATTAATCGTCATATCTTCCTTGTCTAGGTAAAAACCATGCATCTGCAGAACGCCATCGTGCGAGAAAACAATTTTGCGAATGTCTTTGTGTGCTTTGACAATTTCTTCATCGTGTCGATTAATCGAATAAACGCCAATCGTATGCAAAATCACGCCAAATTTCTTTTGTACGCGCTTTGTGATGTTGCGCGAAATTTTATCAATTTCGGCTGCTGTTAAAGTATCTGGTACTTCGATATGCACTGAGCCAAGATAAATGTCTGGACCATAATCATTCAAAACTAAATCGAATGCGCCTTCAACTTTATCCTCTTTCAAAATCTCGGCCTTGATTGATTTAGCCAACTTGCTCTCGACTCTTAGGCCTAGCATGTTGTCGACAGAGTCCTTAATCAACTCAATCCCAGCTCTTACGATGAAAATAGATACTAGTACGCCTACGTAAGCCTCGAGATTGATATGGAAAATCACATAAATAATCGCCGAAGCTAGTACGGAAATTGAAAGAATCGCATCATTGAACGCGTCGGTTCCGCTTGCTACTAGTGAATCTGACTTAACTTTATGTCCAGTTTTCTTAACGTATAGTCCAAGCGCAAATTTTACGATAATACCTGCAACTAAAATAACTATTGTTACGGTACTATAATCAACATCTTCTGGTGTAAATATTTTCTTAATCGACTCAATTAAAGCCGTAATACCGGCATAAAGCACAATCGCTGAGACGACGAGTGAAGAAATATATTCTCCACGGCCATGTCCGTATGGATGATCGCGGTCCGGTGCTTTGCCGGAAAGTTTCGTGCCAGCAATCGCGACAATGCTCGACAATACATCGCTTAAGTTGTTGACCGCGTCCGAGATGATTGCAATTGAGTTCGACAAAAAGCCAACCGCCGCTTTAAATCCGGCCAATAAAATATTTGCAACAATACTGAGAATACTAGTTCTTATTACGGTTTTTTCGCGTGCGTTTTTCATATGGTTATAATTATTTGCCCCTTTATTATATCAACATCTATTTTAAAGTAATATCTTTTCAACTTTTTCAGAATTTTATTATGGAAAACAATCGTAAAGACGACACAAAAATGAGAATTATTTCATTCATTATTGGCGTATTAGTTGGCGCAATTGTCTCTACTGGTGCATTTATTATCAGCGTTAATGTCCTTGGCGCCAATAATTCTGGGCGTAGAATGGTTTTTTCTCATTAGCGCCCTTAGCAGCAGTAATAATGCTCAAAATGGCAGTGCGCCTACTTCGCAGCAAGGCAGTTCAAGCTCTTCCGCATCCTATTCTTCCGCTAAAGAGATAACGAGCGATGAAGAAATCACTAGTGGTGAGTTTACTTCGTCTAAAGCTGACGAAAACGCCATCTCGGCATCGGGTAATATTAAGGCTACACTTTCAAAGGCGCTATCAATAACGCTAATA
>CAMNFE010000042.1 GCA_946537195.1 uncultured Candidatus Saccharibacteria bacterium
GTGCGCGCATTCGTGCGGGTGCGCTGACCGTTGACTGGTAAACCTGCCTTGTGGCGAAGCCCCTTGTAGGAATTGATATCCTTGATACGTTTGATATTGTTTGTCACGAGGCGTTTTAGGTCACCCTCAACGGAATATTTACTAGAAATAATATCGTTAAGTTTCTGTTCCTGAGCCTCGGTGAGATCTTTCACCCGAGTGGTCGGCTCTATTTTAGCCGCCGCAAGGATGGCTTTGCTAGTGGTGCGACCGATACCATAAACGTAAGTCAAGCCAATCCAGACTTGCTTTTCGCTAGGGATGGTGACACCGGCGATTCTTGCCATGCTTAACCCTGCCTTTGCTTATTTTTAGGTTTCTTCTTGTTAATGATACGAAGTACACCTTTGCGGCGCACAATGATATCATCAGGGCTGATTTTCTTTACACTAGCACGAACTTTCATGTATTGAAAATTACCTTTCTGAAAGCATCGTCCCGACAACGTGCAGATATTAAAATCTGCGGGATGTGGGGGTTATCTCGCTTTCTTTTAAAATTAATCTTTTTGGCGGTAGCTGATACGCCCCTTCGTGAGATCGTATGGGGTTAACTCAACGTCCACCTTGTCGCCCGGCACGAGACGGATATAATTCTTGCGCATTTTACCCGACATATGAGCAACAATAATATGGCCGTTCTCAAGCTCCACGCGGAATTTGGTCCCCGGGAGGGCTTCAACGACTTTGCCGGTAAGTTTAATAACTTCCTTCTTGTTTTTGGCGCCAGCGGAATTGTCCGCGTCTCTCTTGGCGACCTTTGCGTTCTTCTTGTGACTAGCCATAAATTACCCTGGTATTATAGCAAAAAACTTTATAAATGTAAAGGGTTATTTAGCTTAATATTGGCATGATTTTTGGCGTGTTTTATAATGTGCTTATGGATAATAATATGCCCCAAAATGTAAACCCAGTTGGCGCCCCTCCTGCCTCTCCCGTAACACCTGTTAGCTCGCCGATGCCTTATGCCGATCCTGTGCCAAAGAAGAATAAAAAGCCTCTAATTATCGTAGCGATTGTCTTAGTCTTACTCTTAATTGCGGTTGGTGTCGGTGCGACCCTGTTATTGACGAGTAAGAGTTCGAATAACGATACTTCTGAGACTACGAATACTAGTTTCGAAAAGATAACTAAAGAACAGGCCTTTGCTTTTGTAAAAGATTATTATGGTAAGAATTACGTACCGGATGGTTTTATTGATGATGAGATTAAACTAAAAGACGACCAGAATGCTTACACACTCCTCTACTCCTACGAAAAAGAAGCGGATATTCCAAGAATAGCCGACGAAAGTATTATGAATATAGAAGAAAATAATAGCTATCCGCTTGAACAACGTTTTAAGGTCAAAAAAGTTAGTGATCTTTATTCGACTGTGACTCAGACCGACAAGCTGGCAAATGGCTCAAATACTATTAGATATTTAGGGATTTGTTTTAATAAAGAATATGTCGATTATCGCCAAGAAGAGATGATCGACAGTAATGGTAGTGCTTCGATTAATGATAGTTTAACACTTAAGAAGCTAGATAAAGATACTGCCGAAAAGGTTTTGAAAGCATATGTAGTCCCAGAGGTGTATGGCCGCTTAATTCATAGCTATGAATTTCAAGATTTAGAGAATGAATATAGATTGAAAGTTAATTTTGTAGGCGTAGGGGTGACTGCTCTTAATACTACTGCGGATCATACAGTTGTGACCTACTATATGGACTGGTCGGTCAATAAGAGTACTGGCAAATTAAATGCAGTATTTGTGAATACTACAGATTATAGCCGTAATTTCGTTGTCAATAGTTACAAGTTGAACGACAAAGAATACAACGAACTTGTTGAGATTATGTCTAAAACTAGTTTTTGATATTTGCACGTAGCATTACTAGAGATTCAAATTCTTGTTGATTTCCGCCTGTTTTGACGGTGACTAGTGATAATGTTTCTTTGGAATCGAGGCGGGTTTGCATCTTAGCGAGGACGTCATTAGAATCTTTTTCGTCGGAAATTACGTTGATTTCCTTGACCTCATAAGTGAATTTATCACCTGAGCCGACTTCGATAACGATTTCGTCGCCTTTTTCTAGGCTGTCTAGGTCAGAAAAGATACCTTTATTTTCTTTTGATGAGTGGATGCCGCTGATAATGACATAATCACCCTGTCCAGGATAGCTAGATCCAGCGTACCAGTTGGCGTCGTAGATATTGTTAGGAACAGCTAAAATGCCATTAGTGTCAACTTCTGACTCTAGAATGCGGGCATGTATGTCAAGTCGTTTAATATCTAGATAGCGTGGCTGATCTTTTTCGACTTGATGCTTTTCGATATCTTCTTTGCTCGGCTTTTCGGTAGATGGATTTAGGGCGCTAATGACGCGAGTAATGGGTACGTCTGCTTTTGCGCGTTCCTCTGCGGTTTTGGTTCGGTAATAATTTGATTCCCAGATAAAGATTTTACCCATGCAGATAACGACGATGGCTAACAGTACTATGCCGATGCCTTTGATTACCCTTTGTGCAGTACGATTAATCTTTAATGCCATTTTATTGATAGTCGTCGTATGTTACCATTAATGCTCTTGAATTGATCTGGCGCATATTCTCAAGTGCTACTGTGACCACGATGAGGAGACCAGTACCGGAGATAGATAAGCCAAGTGGGCTTCCGGTTGCAACGATAAAGATATAGTCGACAATGTATGGCAAAAGCGCAATGAGACCAAGCGCTAAGGAGCCAAAGAGATTGAGACGATTTACGACCTTGCTGAAGTACTTTTCGGTCTGTTTGCCTGGACGTACGCCTTCAATGAAGCCACCCTGCTTTTGGAGGTTTTCAGCGATTTCCTGAGCGTTGAAGATGATACTAGTGTAGAAATATGTGAACATAACTACCAAGAGGAAGTAGAGTGTTGGATAGACAAAATCTTTTGCCTGAAGGCCAACCTCTGCGTCGTATGTATTGGCGCTTGGTGCAGTAAACCAGCTAATCATGTTTTGAGCGATTTGGCTGTTTGCGTCGGCGCGTTGGATGATTTGACCAATAAATGCAGGTACAGATAAGAATGCGACCGCGAAGATAACTGGGATCACGCCAGCTGCAATCATCTTAATTGGCATGATAGATTTGATGCCACCGTAGGCGCTGTTGCCGTGAACGCGCTTTGCGTAGTTGAGCGTAATAATACGTTGCGATTCGTTAAGTTTAACGAGAATGTAAAGCACAATTATCATGCCTACACCAATAGCTAATAAGGTCCAGAACATGGTTGGATTGACTGGAAGATTGAACCAACCGAAGAGGCTGAGCGTACCAGCTGAAGTATCGAAGAGTGCGGTACCGAATTGTGCCATGGTGGTTGGTAAGGAAGAAACGATGCTACAGAGAATGATTGTAGAAATACCGTTGCCGATACCTTGCTCTGTAACGAGCTCGCCGAGCCACATAATAATGATAGAGCCAGCAGTCATAGCTGTGACAGCGAGCGCCCAGCTACCGAAGCTAACATCTACAGAGCCACCGGTGTTAGCGGCGACAAGTTCTTGGAATAAGATAAAGATATAGGCTACGCTTTGGAGTACGGCGAGAGGTACCGTAAGCATACGGGTCCACTGGCTGATTTTACGACGTCCAGCTTCGCCGTCTTTGTGAAGTTCTTCCATGCGCGGTATGGCCTTTGTTAGAAGCTGCATAACGATGGATGAGGTAATGTATGGAGACAGACCGACAAGTAAGATTGAGAAGTTGGTCAAGCCACCACCAGAAATGAGATTAATAAAACCACCAAAATCGGTGCCGTTAATAAAGTTGTCAATTGCTTGTTTGAATGTTGCTTGATCTCCAAGTGGGACAGGAATGTGGGCGAGGAAGCGATAGACAATCAGAATACCGACGACCGCAAAAATACGCTTGCGCATATCCTTGTTCTTCAGAGACTTAAAAATGGTCTTAAAATTCATGATACCTCTTATTTACTCTTTTTATATTATCATAAAATACGGTGTAATACTAATTATATCAACAAAAAGAGCCCCTTAGGGCTCAATTTGCGCTAAAACGTGATTATTTAGCTTCTTTTTCTTGCTTTTTGCGAGCAGGAACTGCTACTTTCTTGAAGCTACCGCCAGCTTTTTTGATTGCCTCTACGGCAGTCTTGCTAGCGAATTGGGTTTCAAGTTCGACTTTGCTTTTAAGTTCGCCACGGGTAATAACTTTTACCTTTGCGAATGGATCGGCAATAAGATTTGCTTCAGCGAGAGTGAAGTTGTCGACCTTACCCTTAACAGCGTTAAGAGCGTCGGTGTAAACTACCTGAGCCTTAGCATGAATAGACTTGAAGCCTTTCATTTTTGGAATAGCTTGCATAATAGCGCGCTGACCACCCATGAAACCTGCTGGAAGCTTGTGATGACCAGTACGGGATTTCTGACCCTTGGTACCACGACCAGCGGTCTTGCCTTGACCGGCGGAGATACCGCGACCAACGCGTTTGCGGTTAGCGTTCTTGCTGACTACGAGATCGTTGTATTTCATTACTTATCCTCCTTTTTGGCGGATTTCTCGGTCTTTTCAGCTTTTTCTGCCTTTTCTGCCTTTGGAGCGGCTTTTTTAGCACCATTCCATTCAGATTTTGGAACTTGTTGCTTGAGGCCTTCCATTACGGCGTAGGCAATGTTTGCCTTATTGGTGGAACCAAGAGACTTGGAAATCAAGTTCTTAATACCAGTTAGACCGATAATAGAACGGACAACACCACCGGCGATAATACCGGTACCAGGAGCGGCTGGCTTCATGAGAACATGTGCGCCAGTAACCTTGGTTTCAACTTCGTGGCAGATAGTATCGCCATTCATGTTGATGGTAATCATATTCTTCTTTGCGCGGCGTTCAGCTTTTTGAACAGCGGAGGTAACGTCGTTACCTTTTGCGAGACCGACACCGACTTTGTTCTTGTGGTTTCCGATTGCAACGAGAGCTTGGAAGCGCATGCGGCGACCACCAGCTACGGTGCGGGAAACGCGGTTGATTGAAATATTTACTGAATCAAACTCTTTCTTGGTTTCTTCGGCGGCGCGGCGGTTGCGACGATTGTCGCGACGGCGACCACGGAATTCACGCTCGGCTTTTGCTTCGCGAGCAGCCACAGCTTCGTTGGTGAGCTTAGTAGTACCAGATTGGTTGATTACTTTTGGTTGCTTCTTTTCCATATTAGAACTCCAATCCTTCCTTGCGGGCGGCATCAGCGAGAGCTTTCATGCGACCTGCATAGAGGCGTGAGCCACGATCAAAGACGACCTTTGAAATCTTGGCTTTCTTTGCTTTCTTGGCAATTTCGGTGCCGACAAAGGCGGCGAGTTCGGTTTTGCTGCCTTTTTGTTTGGAACCGACGGTTGTTGCGTAAACGAGTGTTGCGCCCTTATCATCATCGATGATCTGAGCAGTTACGTGCATGTTGCTGATATGTACACTAAGGCGTGGGCGTTCAGCAGTGCCATGAATCTTTGCACGAGTGCGATTCGCTCTAAATTCTGCTTTCATGATTATTTCTTCCCTGCCTTACCGGCTTTACGAATAATTTGTTCGTCCACGTACTTGATGCCTTTACCCTTGTATGGTTCTGGCTTCTTGAGTGCGCGAATTTCGGCGGCAACTTGGCCAACCTTTTGCTT
>CAMNFE010000043.1 GCA_946537195.1 uncultured Candidatus Saccharibacteria bacterium
GTAGGGAATCTTTCACAATGGGCGAAAGCCTGATGGAGCAATGCCGCGTGCAGGACGAAGGCCTTCGGGTTGTAAACTGCTTTTATAAGCGAGGAATATGACGGTAACTTATGAATAAGGATCGGCTAACTACGTGCCAGCAGCCGCGGTCATACGTAGGATCCGAGCATTATCCGGAGTGACTGGGTGTAAAGAGTTGCGTAGGTGGCGTCTTAAGTAGCTAGTGAAATCTGGTGGCTCAACCATTCAGACTGTTAGCTAAACTGAGATGCTCGAGAGCGTCATGGGTAACTGGAATTTCTAGTGTAGGAGTGAAATCCGTAGATATTAGAAGGAACACCGATAGCGTAGGCAGGTTACTGGGGCGTTTCTGACACTAAGGCACGAAAGCGTAGGGAGCAAACGGGATTAGATACCCCGGTAGTCTACGCCGTAAACGATGGATACTAGCTGTGGGGGGTATCGACCCCTTCCGTAGCGAAGCTAACGCGTTAAGTATCCCACCTGTGTAGTACGATCGCAAGATTAAAACATAAAGGAATTGACGGGGACCCGCACAAGCGGTGGAGCGTGATCTTTAATTCGATGCTAAACGATAAACCTTACCAAGGCTTGACATCCAGGGAAGGCCTCCGAAAGGAGTCTGTGCCTTCGGGAACCCTGTGACAGGTGATGCATGGCCGTCGTCAGCTCGTGTCGTGAGATGTTTGGTTAAGTCCATCAACGAGCGCAACCCTTGCAACCAGTTGTATTTTTCTGGTAGGACTGCCCCGGTAACGGGGAGGAAGGAGGGGATGATGTCAGGTCAGTATTTCCCTTACGCCTTGGGCTAGAATCGCGCTACAATGGCCGGTACAATGCGAAGCGAAGTCGCGAGATGAAGCAAATCGCATCAAAGCCGGTCCCAGTTCGGATAGGAGGCTGAAACTCGCCTCCTTGAAGTCGGAATCGCTAGTAATCGCAAATCAGCATGTTGCGGTGAATACGTTCCCGGGTCTTGTACACACCGCCCGTCAAACCATGAGAGTCACCAACACCCGAAGTCCGTTTCGGCGGCCTAAGGTGGGGGAGATGATTGGGGTTAAGTCGTAACAAGGCATCCGTACCGGAAGGTGCGGATGGATTACCTCCTTTCTAGGGAGAATGATGCGCACGAATCTGCAAAGATGCGTGTAGCTAGGTCGGTTGCAATAGTAGATATAAGCTTAATTTACTATTTTATCTGGTTTACCAGAGGCAACATAAGCTTTAGATACCACGATGAATCGTTGATTGCACAACCAAATTGTTAAGATATAAAAATACCTCCTTTAAGGAGGTATTTTTGTGAAATGATATTATTATTTAATGCCTAGCTCTCTTAGTTCTAGAAGTGCATTTGCAAGTTTTTGTTTTGCGATAGAGATGCGTTCTGCGCGCGTTAGTGGGGAATATTTAGATTCTTCAGCTCGCGAAGCTCTATAGAAATCTGGACCTTGTTTTGAAAAGTGGAGGACGGCGCGGCGAACTATATCTTTGCCCGCACCACTAGGAGCTGCTAGAGGCGCTTTCGCCTCTTTTAGGCTTGCGCCTTCTTCTAGGAGTTGCATAATTTCGAGGACAGTGTCTATTTCTTCTCCCGTATAATTACTATGAGTGTGGTTTTCTACCCATTTTTCCCATTCTTTGGAACGAGCCTTATAGATTAACCGTTTTCCAGCTTCTATTCTTTCTGGCATTTTTCGTTCTGATTCAGCAAGAGTGCGTTTCTTTTCTTCCGCATATTGTCGCAATCTTTCTTCTTCGGCTTTATCGTAATCAGCTTTCGTCTGACCAAATATCGCTAAGAAGATTTCGTCTTCGGTCATGTCTGAACGAAGAGTTTCGTCGTAAAATTTTGCGATAACAACCTTACCGCCGTTGCGTTGTGACATGTCATCAAGCAGAGCTTTTGCTTTCACTGCATCGTAAATGAATAACTCGTCGGACATATCGATTACATCTTCTTCGGATTGTTCAACTTTTTCGTCTGGTGGAGGCGGAGTTTGAAGGTCTTCCCACCCTGATTCTGTATTAGATTGGGGTTCTTTTTCTCTATCTGGATCGACAACGGCTCGTTCTAAGTCGTCGTCGTTAAGATGCGGATTTTCCATGCAGTAGCTCTCCTTTATATATATCCGTATTATACAGGATACGATTACGTTTGTGCTAGTATAGGCTTATGGCGAAAAAGAAGAAACTTATCTTGATTTTAGGGAGTTCAGGGGCAGGTAAGACGACTTTGTCGAACATATTGGCGAGAGAGCGTGATCTTGCAAAATTAAGCGAGGATGATTTTGTATTCTCTATGAACCCACGTACGATGATAACGCGTATTCCAACCAAAAAAGACCGCATGTTGGGCTTAGAGAGCCTCTGGGCGTCTCTGGAGGTATATTTGAAGGCAGGCAGGTCGGTTGTTGTGGAGGGTGCTTTTGTAGATGGTCCTTATTATCTGGAGGATTTTCAAAAGATAGCAAAAAAGTATAAATATGAATTTATACCGATTCTTTTAAAGGGAAGCGTAGAAAAGCGCAGAGAACGGAAGCTACACAAAGGCTGGGCTATGCCAAGACGGTTGGATTTGCGATTAAGGCGCTCGGCCGAACAACTTGGTTACCCACAAAAATGTGACGTGATTGACACGACAAAACGCCGCACAAAACGGGCAAATGTAGACGAAATTGGGCGTGCGATAGATAAACAGATATAGCAAACTGTTTATGTATTTTTGACAGAAACAGAAGTATTTGGTGAATTGGTGATTTGGGCTTTGGACGAGTAAAATTGTGGCATGATTGCGGCCCGGATCGTGGAATATTGTTAAAGATTTTTGTAGTATTTTGGCGCGAATAATTCAGGAAAGTTGAACAACTTTGTTGTGATATAAAACGCATAAAATGATTTTGGATTTTGCGCGTTTTTGTAAAAAATGCTTGAATGCACGTGATGAAAAAATGTGGACCAATAAGTCCACATAATGTGTGTAATTGAAATATGAATAATTTGGTTGGTCGGCCACAATGCCGTCGTCGGCCGCAATGTCGTTGCCGGCCGCAATGACGGTCGTTTAGGTCGTTTAGGACGTGGACTTAAAGTCGAGTAGGTCAGGGCAACAAAAAACTCCGAATTCAGTATGTGCTGTGTCCTTGAGAGATAATAATGACACGCTCGAATCGGAGCTTTTTGAGGAATTTAATTTTTTGTGTTTGTTTGTTTTTGGTAGAAAGTTTTTGTTTTTGAAGAATAGTGCGGCTTTTGTAATCTGCGAATAATCACAAAAGCTATTTTTAGTATAAGCGGATTGTTCAGTAATGTCAATAGATTTTGCATAAAATTTTTGTACAAAATTAACAGAGGTGGGAATTGTAAAATTTACCACATTTCGCAAAATTATGCATTTTTGGGGCTTTGGCTGGGTTTGGCGAAGTGGCGTAATATTGGTAAAATAATGACATGGAAAAACGTATTTTTGGCGAGACCGATGGGATACGCGGGGAGGTAGGAAAAAGTCCGCTTCGGCCGAACGCGATTCATAATTTGGGTCGGGCAATTGCAAAACATTTTCATGGTGGCGTGGCGCTTTTAGGACGCGATACGCGCGAAAGTGGCGAGTGGATGCGCCAGGAAATTGGTGCGGGACTTGCTGAATGTGATGGTACGGTTGAAGACTTGGATGTCCTGCCGACACCAGCTGTACAGAAAATTGTGGCAGCGCGCGATGATGTTAATTGTGGCATCATGCTGACAGCTTCACATAATCCAGCCACGGATAATGGAATTAAAGTTTTTGCGGCAGATGGTGATAAGCTGCCAGATGAAGAAGAACTTGAAGTCGAAGCTGAGTACTTTAAGGAAGAATTAGGCGAAGATATTGATGCGCCTGAGGTGAAGCTTGATCTTATTACGCGAGAAGACGTAATTGATGCTTATGCGGGGATGGTAGAAGAAAAGCTAGAACTAGGCGACAGCTTAAAGGGTAGAAAGATTATACTTGATGCTGCGTCCGGATCTGGACATGAATTTAGCAAGACGGTTTTTGAATCTTTTGGACTAGAAGTAGATCAGATTGATCCTGTGCCAGATGGTAAGAATATTAATGACGGCTATGGCGCGCTTCATCCGGATAAGGTTACTGCTGAAGCTAAGGCAAAGGGTGTTATGGGGGTGGCGCTAGATGGTGATGCAGATAGGGTGTTGTTGTCTGACGAAGTAGGCCGCCTGTGGGATGGTGACCGAATTAATATATTGTTGGCGACGTATTTGCGCGAACAAGGACGTTTGCCTGGCGATACGGTAGTCGTAACGGAGTATAGTAATTATGCGACAGTAAAATACCTTGAATCTCAGGGTATTAAAGTAGAGAAAGTAGTAAATGGTGACCGTTTTGTGGCGCAGAAGTTGCAAGAGCTCGGCGCAGAATTAGGAAGTGAGTTTTCGGGCCATATTATATATCTGCCATGGCTTAAAGCCTCTGACGGAACTTTTATGACTCTATTCGTGCAAAAAATAATGCAGGATAAGGGAATGCGACTCGCGGATATGTGGGCAGACTTTGAATTTATGCCTTCTAAGCAGTGGGGCGTGAAGGTCAGCGAAAAACGTCCGTTAGACGAAGTGGCTGGTTTTGCTGAGGCGGTAAAGGATGCTGAAGCGGAATTTGCTGGAACAGGACGCGTCTTTTGTCGTTACTCAGGTACAGAGAATAAGCTACGTATATTAGTTGAGGGGGAAGACATGGCTTTGGTAGAAAAACATGGAGATATCTTGGCCAAGATAATAGAAAAGGAGATAGGAGTATGATAGATATATCACCACTTAGGGAATATGATGGCGATGTTGCGGCCGCGATGGGAAAATTGCGCCAGCAGTTAAGCGCGCGCCATGATGGTTCTCCGATTGAACGCGAGAAAATTGAAGAGCTAATCGAGTCGCCGTATCATGATATCTTATTAGCGATAGATGAGGATGGTAAGATTGTGGCGATGGCTATTATGTCGATTGTGATGGCGACGCTTGACCGTAATGCTTACCTTGAAGATTTAGTAGTAGATAGTGAATGTCGCGGTAAGGGCGTAGGCGGCCAAATGCTTGAGGCGATTAAAAACTGGGGGCGCGAAAAAGGTTGTCGTCGTTTGGAGTTTACCTCTTCTAGTCGTGAGAAAAAAGAAGGCGCGGCTGGTTTTTATGAAAGCCATGGTGCCGAATTGCGCGATACAAATTGCTTTAGAGTTGAATTATAAATAAAAAAGACCCGCCAGTTTGGCGGGTTTTTGATGACTTTAGAATTTTGATGGCATGATGATATGCATAAAGAGGCGAATTAAGAAGGTATGGATTTGAGCAATAAAGATAAAACCAACAGCGCAGGCGCCAAGACCGAAAAGTTTTACTTTGTTATAGCTGGCTACGCCGCCAGCAAGATTGTCGGCGATCTTTTGATGAAATACCACAATGAGCGTTCCTGCAATAAGAAGGAAGATGCCACCAATGAAATAACCTAAATCAAATGTCCACATAAGCACATTGTAGCACGAGTAAGTATAGTTTGTCTTGCGTTTTTGAGGATTCTTTAGTAATATAATCTGTAGCCGGGGATATAGCTCAGCTGGTTAGAGCGCGTCACTGATAATGACGAGGTCTGTGGT
>CAMNFE010000044.1 GCA_946537195.1 uncultured Candidatus Saccharibacteria bacterium
GCATACTTCTTTAAGGAAACCTTCCAACCCTTCAGGCCGTACTTCTTTCCCTTAAAATAGTAGCTGGCTTTTTTGCCAGACTTTGCTACAACCTTGATCGGCGCAAAGACGCTCTTGGAATTATGTAACTTCACGACGATAGTCGCCTTTCCGTTAGCTGTCTTCGTTTTTCCGACTTCGGCGGTCCATCCCTGATATTCTGCATAGCGAACCAAGGATTTTGCAGCGCTTTCCGCCTTCTTAGCGGTGCTATTTGATGCAGCATACGCAGGCATCGAGATAGCTGATGTCGACATAGCTACAAGTAACATTGCTACGAATACTACTCTTGCGATTCTTCTCGCCTTCACCTTCATGGCAACCCCTCCCTCTTAAGGTGCAGAGGATCTATTCCTCTTGAGACCGTAAAGCCACAATTGACTATACCTTGTTATTATATCACGAACGGCGGAAAAAGTCAAGATATAGCTTATGTTTTCGACATCTGTCGGATTATTGTATAATAACGAAATGAATGCAAGTGAAGTACGCCAAAAATATCTCGATTTTATGAAATCTAAAGGGCATGTCCAGATTCAGCCCGCCCCTCTCGTTCTCGAGAACGATCCTACGACATTATTTACTGGCTCCGGCATGCAACCACTGTTGCCATTTTTGCTCGGCCAACCACACAAAGAAGGCAAACGCTTAACTGACTCTCAGCCATGTTTGCGCCTTCAGGATATTGATGATGTTGGCGATCCGCGCCATACCACTGTATTCGAGATGCTTGGTAACTGGTCGCTTGGCGATTACTTCAAAGAAGAGCAAATTCGCAATTTCTTTACTTTTCTAACTAAAGATATCGGCCTCGACCCAAATAAAATTTACGTCACTTGTTTTATAGGTAGCGAAGAATATGGCATCCCGCGCGATGACGAGGCGGCTGCTATCTGGCAAAAAGTCTTTGCCGAGGTTGGAATTAAGGCTGATATTGCTGAAATTGGTACTGCCGAAAATGGCGATAAGCGCGGCATCAAGGGCAATGAGCGCATCTTCTTCTATAACGATAAAGAAAACTGGTGGTCTCGTGGTGGCGGTATTGAAACTACTCCTATCGGTGATCCGTGCGGCCCAGATTCGGAAGTTTTCTATGATTTTGGCGAAGAACATCAAGATGAAGCTAAATATGGTAAAGCTCATCCAGCTTCTGACGGTGCTCGTTTCATGGAAATTGGCAACCAGGTCTTCATGCAGTATCGCCGCCTTGAAGATGGCAGCTTTGAAGAGCTTAAAGACAAAAACGTCGACTTTGGCGCCGGTCTCGAACGCATTACCGCCGCTTCTTTGAATTCTTATGACGTTTTCCAGATTTCGCTCTTAAAGCCGATTATTGATAAACTCGTCGAATTATCTGGTAAAAAATACGAATCTCACACCGCTGATATGCGCGTAATTGCCGACCACCTTCGCGGCGCCTATCTCTTGACAGCGCAAGGTCTCAAACCATCTAACAAACAACAAGGCTATGCGCTTCGTCGCCTAATTCGTCGCGCTGTTTTGAAAGCGCTCAACCTTGGTATTGAGCAAGATTTTCTCGCCGAGGTTCTGCCACTCATTTCTGAAAGCTACAAAGATCTTCCAGATAGTATTCTTACTACACGTGAACAGGTACTTGATACTCTTAGTCACGAAGAGCAGGCCTTCCGTAAGACTCTTCGCCGCGGCATGAAAGTGCTCGCTCGCTTCAAGAAAGATGGCCTTACCGGTAATGAACTCTTTATGTTGCAGGATACCTACGGTTTTCCGCTCGAATTATCTGTCGAAGAGGCTTATCGTCAAGATATAAAACTCAGTAAAGATTGGCGCAAAGAGTTTGATGCTGCGCTCGAAGAGCAGCGCGAACGTTCCAAGACCGCTAGCAAAGGTATGTTTAAGGGTGGTCTCGAAGATCATGGTGAGCAGACTACTAAATATCACACAGCGACCCACCTATTGCTTGCCGCTTTGCAACAATTAATTGATCCAAATATCGGTCAGCAGGGTTCTAATATTACTGCTGAGCGTCTCCGCTTCGACTTTAATCTCGATCGCAAACTTACTCCGGAAGAAAAGCAGAAAATCGAGGATCAGGTTAACGAATGGATTAAAGAAGATCTCAAGGTTACGCACGATGAATATGATAAGACCTACGCTCGCGATACGCTTAAGGCGCACGGTCAATTCTGGGAAAAGTATCCTGAGAAACTTACGGTTTATACAATTGGTGATTTTGACCATCCGGTTTCTCGCGAAGTTTGTGGTGGTCCACATGTTGAACATACCGGCGTAATTGGTCACTTCAAGATTAAGAAGGAAGAGTCTAGCTCTGCCGGCGTTCGTCGTATTAAAGCAATCGTCGAATAATATCGCGCTTAAAACTAAAAAGAAGGCAGCCAAAAGAGGCTGCCTTTTTGATGAAAGAACAAGCTTAGCGATAGCGAGCGCTGCAAAGATTGCGATGTACGCGAGTGAGCTGGTGCTGCAGATATGTTATTGCCCTGAAGATGTTCAGATCCGTCCTGGCGCTTTCAAACATATCGTCAGTCTCCCACTTTCCGTAGTTGCGAATTGCGTCAATTTCGCAAACGCGTGCGTAAAGCTTACCGCAGGCGATTACGAGTTCGCGTTTTCCTGTAACGAGCTTAGGCTCGTCATAAAAGAGATCAATCGCATACTGCAGCGAGGGTAGATCGCGGTTGATTTCGCGCCCAATCTTTATGATGCTGGCTTTGTCCTGGTCTGACAGTTTGCTATTAGACAACGTGTTAATTAGATAAACTAGTGCTTCGCTAATACTGTTAAAGCTAACGTCTTGCGGCATATGGCATCCACCTCCATTTTTCCGATACGTCCCAAAGACTATATTATTATATAACAATAAGCGCGTACTGTCAAAGGAGCGAGAATTTTTCGTATAATAGTGATACAATATAGCCATGAGCCTTATATCTCGTAAGCATTCCGATGATAAAAAATCCAAACGACCGAAAGATCCGGACGATTATCTTCTTGCGCTCGATATTGGTACCGAATTTGTCAAAGCTTTAATCGCTAAAAAAGGAAAAAACGCTATCCATATTGTTGGCGTTGGCAAAGCGCATGAAGCACCGACCAATATCTTTTCTGGCGCAATTGCGGATATTCCTGGCGTTGCTAAAACTTGCGAAGAGGCGCTCTATAAAGCAGAAAAAATGGCTGGCGTACGCGCTAATGAGGTCGTAATCGGTATTGCTGGTGAGCTTATTAAAGGCAATACGGCGTCAATTAAATACCGTCGTTCCGAAGCTACTAAGCCTATAACCGAAGAAGAGATGAATTACATCATCAAAAAAGTCCAACAAAAGGCTGGCGAGCGCGCCCGTCGTGAAGTTGCGTTAGAAACCAACAACCCTGACGTTGAAGTTCGTTTGATTAATTCTGCTTTAGTCTCATTGCGTATTGATGGCTATAAGGTTGCTAATCCGATTGGCTTTAAGGGCAAGGAAGTGGTGGTTCAGATTTATACCGCCTTTGCACCACTCGTGCATATTTCGGCCATTGAGCGCGTTTGCGATGAGCTTCAATTAGACTTAGTTACGGTAGCGGTTGAGCCGTTTGCGGTTTGTCGTGCTTGCTTAGGTGATGATCTTGATTCTAGTTTTTCTGGTATCGTAATGGATGTCGGTGGCGGTACGACCGATATCGCGATCGTAGATGATGGCGGCGTTGAAGGAACCAAGATGTTTTCTATTGGTGGTCGCTCGTTCACGAATCAAATCGCTAATAAGCTAGGTTTAAGTTTTGAAGATGCCGAAAAACTCAAACTGCTAGCGGATAGTCCAAATATGAAACCTGAAATTCGTCATAAATTCGACCAAGCCATCGCACGTAATCTTGAGGTCTGGCAATCTGGCGTCGAATTAGCCCTAGAAGAATTTGACCAAGTCGAAACTATGCCTGGACAAGTATTGTTATGTGGTGGTGGCGCTAGTCTCGCTGAGATTCCAGAAACACTCGCCACTGGCGATTGGTATAAGGAACTTCCATTCTCGCGTCGTCCGATCGTTTCATTAATTGACCCAAATGACGTTCCTGGCATTGTTAACGATACCGACCGTGAGCTTGACCATACTTTTGTAACGGCCATGGGTCTATTACGGGTTGGCATTGATACTTTGATTGGCACAGATAGTAATAGTTTCCGTGCAAAATTAGCGCGTCTACTTAGAAATTAAATCTTTTTGATTTCTTCCCATTCGCCCGATTTTAGGTTGGATATTTTGTAGCTATCAAATTGATAACGATGTAGCGCGACTACTTTATAGCCTAATGCGTCAAAAGTACGTCGGATTTGACGATTACGTCCTTCGTGAAGAGTTACGTCCCACTTCAGGCGACTATCGTCGATTCGCTCAAGCTCCATCTTGCTAATTCCGTCTGGTAGTTTAATGCCAAAGTCGGAAATCATCTGTTGATGAAGTGGTTCTAACGCGCGGTCGAGTGTGACGGTGTATTTTTTGGTCTTATAAAATTTTGGATGCGTCATCTGGAAAGCAAAATCACCATCATTAGTAAGCAAAATCAGGCCTGACGAATCTTTGTCGAGTCTTCCAACGCTCTTAAGGCTCTGCAGTTCTGTAGGTAATAATTCATACATGGTCGGAGTGTTGCCTTGACGCTTGCGACTGCAAACATAGCCGGCTGGTTTATTTAGTGCAATATAAATTAATTTTTGCTGGGTTATTTCTTCTCCATCCAGGGTAACCTTGTCGCCCTCATTGACGCGCTGGCCGATTTCGGCATTTTTGCCGTTAATTTTTACGGCTCCTTTTTGAATCAAAATATCCGCTTCGCGTCGCGAGACGCCAAAATTAGTCGCCAAATATTTATTAAGTCTTTGAGGAGTCATCCTAATGAGGGATATTACTACTTACTTCGTTTGTTGTCGAGCGTACGATTGGGCGAGGTGCTGCTGGAGGCATCGGAAGCGGTGCTGGCGCTGCCACTGGTTTTTGTGGCGTTGCTGCTACCGGTTTTGGCGCTGCTGCTGAAGCAGGGGCTGCCGTAATTGGTCTTGGTGCTGTTTGACGAACTGGAGCTAGCGGTACTTGCGGTACTGGTTGTTGCTGAGGCGCTGGAGCAGGTACTGGTTGTTGCTGAGGTGCCGGCGCTACTGCTGGCTTCTGCGGTACAGGTGCTTGAACCGGAGTCGCTTGTTGTGGCTGCGGTTGCGGCGCAGGTGCTGGAGCGGTTTGTGGTGCTGGTTGCGGAGCCGGTTG
>CAMNFE010000045.1 GCA_946537195.1 uncultured Candidatus Saccharibacteria bacterium
TTGAAAGAGGACAGTGTTACCAAATTCTTTAATGATTTACGTGAAGATTATTTGAATTTGAAGAAGAATCGTCGAGTGTTAGGTAAACCAATGGTTTGGGGTTTGATCTATTCGTTCTTGGAACTAGCCACTTATTGGGTAGTAGGTTGCTCGTTGGGACATCCGGAAATTCTGCCGCAAATTATGATCGCCGAGGGCGTTGGAAGTGTCGTAGGTACAGTTATGGTGACGCCAGGCGGCATGGGCGGTTACGAGGGTGCATTTATCGCGGTATTGGTAGCTACTGGTGTAGATTTGCAAACAGCAACGATTACGGTAATTGTAACGCGCGTGTTTGTTCTTGTAGGCACTATTGTGAGCGGATATGGTTTCTATCAGCATGCTTTAATGCAACGTCCAGATAAGTTTAAGGCATCAAAGGAGTAAATATGGAACCGACACAAGTATACAGTGTGTCGGATTTTCAGGCGGTCTGTAACCAGATAATGGAGACTGCCTTTTCTGGCGTTGTGGTTGAGGGCGAAGTTGCGAGCTTTAAGATTAATCAGGGAAAGTTTGTATTCTTTGATCTTAAAGATGACCAATCGAGCGTAGGCTGTTTTATGATGAAATTCGCACTGCGTTTTCCGCTTGAAGACGGGATGAAAGTGCGCGTACGAGCAGTACCGAAACTAACTAACTGGGGAAAGTTTTCACTGACAGTACAGGCAGTAATGCCAGTAGGGGAAGGCAATTTAAAGAAAAGCTTTGAATTGCTAAAGAAGAAATTAGGAGCTGAAGGTCTGTTTGCGCCGGAGAAAAAACGCCCTTTGCCGGAAAATATAGTCAAAATCGGGGTTATTTCGAGTACGCAAGCAGCGGGCTATGCTGATTTTTGTAAGATTTTAAATGAACGTTGGGGCGGTTTGGAACTGCAGGTCGCACATACGCAAGTGCAAGGTTTGGTTGCGGCAGATCAGATTATAAAAGCGCTGAACTACTTTAATGAGCATTCAGAAGTGCAGGTGATAGCAGTGATTCGCGGTGGCGGTTCGGCGGATGATTTGGCGGTGTTTAACGATGAGGCGCTCGTTCGTGCAATAGCAGCATCAAAAATCCCAGTAATTACAGGTATTGGGCACGAAGTAGATGAGAGTTTGTGCGATTTAGCGGCAGATGTAGTCGCATCGACGCCTTCAAACGCGGCGCAAATGCTTTCGCGCGACCGAAAAGAGGTGATGATGATGGTTAACGGAGACATAAATCGAATAAATAATTTGTTCAATTCTGAAATCGATAAACACATGGCGGAAGTAAGGGATAATATAGTGCGCGTAGGTGAAGATATTGTTGTAAAAATTACTACAATAGAAGGTGAAATATCGGCGCAAAGGCGTATTTTGGAGCAATTAAACCCAGAAAAAATCCTAGAAAGAGGCTTTGCGTTGTTGCGAGGTGATGTCGCGGTCGGTAATACGATTGAAATTATGACCCATAAGCAAGAAATAATGGCAAAAGTAACAGAATTAAAGGAGCGAAAATGAGCGAAAAGAAAAATGTGAGCGATAAGATTGAAGATTTGAAGAAAGGCGTAGATTGGTTTTATTCTGAAGACTTTAAATTAGAAGAAGCTAGTACGAAGTATAAAGATTTGACGAAGTTGGCTAAAGAAATCGAGAAAGATTTGGCCGAGATGAAAAACGAAATCAAAATAATAGAGGAGGATTTTAGCAAATAGCCCTGTTGCAAAAGTCTTGCGAAAACGCTTGCGCTAAAATATAATCGTATTATGGACCAAAACTGGAATAATGGTGCTAACGGTGGTTCCATGCCGGCGCCGAATATGGGCATGGACCCGAATGCCGTGCCGAATAATGGAATGAATATGAATCAACAACCGATGGGCGATCCGTCGCAACAGGGTGCTATGCCTCAGATGCAGCAACCTGGAATGCAGGCTCCAAACATGAATATGGGTGGCAGTGCACCAGTTGTAAATCAGCCTGGAGTAGTAGCTCCACCGGCTCCTGTCGCAACTAAGAATAATGGTTCTTTAGTAGAAACTATTATTTTGGTTATTGTATGTTTAGTGGCTGCGGCTGCGATTGTTGTAGCAGTAATGTTCTACATGAAATTTAAAGATCTAGAAGAAAACTACACGACGGAACTTGATTCGAAGGTTGCAACTGCTGTAGCGGAAGAACAAGAAAACTCCGCCAAGAAGATAGAAGAAGAGAAAAAGAAACCGAACCTAGAGTTTCGTGGTCCAGAAGATTATGGTTCCGTTAGCTTCCAGTATCCTAGAACATGGAGTGTCTATATAGATAAAGACGCTTCAGATAACGGTGATTTCTATGCCTACTTTAATCCTGTATCAGTTCCGCCAACAGGTAATCAGAATTCTCGCTATGCTTTACGCTTCGTAATCTACAACCGTCAATATGATGAAGTGGTTAAGAAGTTAGTCACGAATGTAAACAACGGAAAACTTAAATCTCAGGTCTTTAAGGCAAATAATGGCCAGATTTCTGGTACGCGCTTTGAAGGTGAGCTCGAGAGTAAGGTGATTGGAACTCTGGTAGCGTTCAAGGTTAATGATAAGACTGCCGTTCTAAGAACAGATTCAAACGTCTTAATGGACGATTACGAACAAATATTGACCACTTTGCGACGCAACTCCAATTAGTGTAAAATAGGGGGCATGGAGAGCGAGGTATTTGGTGCGAACTCGAGTGCAATTGTTGTTGCACACGAACTAAAAGGGCCGTTGAGCCTTTCGCGCCAGCTCGCTCTTTCTTTGGATTTTGAGGATTCGATAGAGGGGGCGCGCGAGATTGGGCGTCAAATAGTTGCAACTTCTGACCGAGCGCTGCGGCAGGTTGAGGATTTGACGCGCGTTGCGCGATTAGAAGATGCCATGTTTGAGATGGAGCCAGTTAATCCACGGGTGGTTTGTGATGAAGTTGTTGCAGAATTGTGGCGTTTGTTTAGATTTAATAGGCGAGAGTTATTAATTGATTACCGTAACAAAAGAAAGTTGGCCGTGGCGAATCGTCAGCTATTGCGTTCGGTTGTTTATAACTTCTGTTTGAACGCGATGAATTATGGCGGCGAAGAACTACCGAGTTTGATTACGATTTATGATCGTCAGAATAAAATTCGAATCGACGTAAGAGATTATGGCCCGACAGTACCGACGAAGGTGTGGCGGGAGATTAAAAATGGTTTCGTAAAAAAGCCAGTAGATATTGCAATGCGTCCGGGTTCTTCTGGATTAGGGTTGTATATTGCGGCAAAGTTCGCAAATTATATGAATGGTGATTTTGGCTTAATTCGCCATCGCGATGGAACGAGTTTCTATATTGATTTACCGGTAAGTGGACAATTGAGCTTGGTATGATTTTCATAATTGAAGACGATCGCGGGTGGGAAAACTACTACCGCCGAATTTTGAAGGGGCAGAAAATGGAGTTTTTCCATGATGGCGTGGCGGCAATAGCGGAGATGGATGTAAAAACGCCAGATTTGGTAATTTTAGATATTCTCTTAATTGGACCGACGGGCTTTGCGGTATTAAACGAAATGCGAAGCTACCCAGAATTAATGAATGTCCCGGTAATTATTGTGACGAGTGTAAACATAAAAACTGAGTTGGCTGAACAATATGGTGTAGTGGAGGTACTAGACAAGGGTAAAATGACCCCGCAGGAGCTCATAGAAGCCGTTCAGGGAGCTTTGAAATGAGTTCTGCTAAAACTACGCGTCGGCAGCCGGATTTGCGCACAGAAGCGATTGTGCTGCGTCGGACGGATTATGGCGAAGCGGATCGGGTGCTGCAATTATTGACGCCAGAAGGAAAGCGCAGCGTGATTGCGCGAGGTGTACGAAAAGAGAAGTCTAAACTGGCGGGCGGAATTGAGCTTTTTAGTGTTTCGGAAGTAGTGATCCATGAAGGGAAAACTGAACTCGGCATTTTGACTAGCGCAAAACTATTGGAATATTACGATGCCTTTGTGAAAGATATTGAGTTGATTGAAATGGGTGGTACGATGATGAAAAGTGTAAGTGCGCGGGCGGAACAGATCGAATCGCCAGAGTTTTATAAGATTCTAAAACAAGCTTTGCAGGTAATGCAGAGACATGCAGGGGAAGAAACGCGTTGGAAAGATGTGCTAAGAGCCTGGTGGGGGATTAATTTGACGCGAGCGTCGGGGGAAGATATGAATCTGCATTTTGATACGGATGGCGATAGATTAAAAGCGGATAGTCGATATTATTGGGATGAAGAGCAGGCGGCTTTAACGAAAGCTACAGCGGGTCGGATTGGAGCCGATCATATAAAGCTGATGCGTCTGATGGCTTCTGGACCGGCTGAATTAGCGCTAAAAGTACAGGGCGCAGATGTGTTAATTGATGAAGTTTTATTTGTGGCGCGCTGCATGGAAAAAGCCACAAAATTATAATGGGAGCCTACTTCTTGAGGTTGTTCGGTGAAGAGATGCAGCGATATTTACGCGATAGGGCGGCGGCTTCGAAAAATGGCATAAAGAGGTAAATGATAGTTGCAGCAATGTAAATTAATCCTAGCGGAGCAACTCCGAATACGATTGTCCAGCCTAATGTTCCTTCGCCACTAGGTCTAGTCGTAGCTGGGAAAAGGGGAGATAAAAATAACAAAAAGACTATGATCCAGGTCGTAATGTTGATGATGCATGAAACGGTAGCGGCCTGCTTGATGGCAAGCGGCTGTTTTCCGCTTTCGATTATGCTTTTAAAGTTAATCCTAAGAAGAAAATAAATGAGAATTACAGTTGAAAAAATAATATACAGCATATGGATATTTATCGCTAGAGAACGGTTAGGGCCGAAATCGGCCTCGACTGCGTTTTTAAGAATAAAATTAAGGACAAAAACCGCCGCAGCGGAGAGTCCGTAAACAAAACTTGGCGACCCGACGTCTATAAAAGTTTTCTTTGTTTTTGAAGACTTAGTTTGGGAGCGTTTAGCCATATTTATAGATTAACATAAGAAGTATTTTTTGGCATTTTCAGAGCAGAATGTTGTAGGAAATACAACAGTTTAAAGTATGTTGTAAGATTTACAATATTTTAGCGTTTTTTGTTAAGATTTTTAACGATAAGCATTACAGGGGTAAAATAACACGCTCATGCTTGCATTTCAGGGGTGCATCAGGTATTTTTAGGGCAAAACTATCTCTCTCGAGTGGAGTCGGGGGAGTTATTAGCAATAAAAGGAGTGTGTGAAGTGAA
>CAMNFE010000046.1 GCA_946537195.1 uncultured Candidatus Saccharibacteria bacterium
TTATTTCGAATTACGCTTATCGATAATCTCTTGTGCGATGTTCGGTGGAACCTCTTCGTAACCATGAAGCTCCATCGTAGAAGCGGCACGGCCTTGGGACATACCACGGAGATCCGAAGTATAACCAAACATGTTTGCAAGTGGCACAAAGCCGGTAATAACCTTTACGCCATTATCGCGGTCTTCCATATTTTCGACGCGACCACGACGAGAGTTAAGGTCACCAATTACGTCGCCCATGAAATCTTCTGGGGTGGTAATTTCAATCTTCATGACAGGCTCAAGAAGGACTGGGCTAGCTTTCTTGATACCTTCACGGGTTGCAATACTACCAGCAAGGTGGAATGCGAGCTCGGAGGAGTCGACATCGTGGTAAGAACCATCATAAAGCGTAGCTTTAACGTCGAGTACTGGGTAACCGGCGATAACACCACCTTCGAGGGTTTCTTTAATACCTTCCATGACTGGTTTGCGATATTCGAGAGGAACAACGCCACCCTTAATCTGATCGATGAATTCAAAGCCTTTACCTGGCTCATTTGGCTCAAACTTGACCCAAACATCACCATACTGGCCACGACCACCGGACTGCTTAATATGCTTACCTTGTGCTTCAGCAGTACCACGAATGGTTTCACGATAAGCAACCTGTGGCTCACCCGTGTTGGCTTCAACGTTAAATTCACGCTTCAAGCGGTCGATAATAATATCGAGGTGAAGCTCGCCCATACCGGAAATAATGGTTTGGCCGGATTCTTCATCAGTATGTACGCGGAAGGTTGGATCTTCTTCAGCGAGTTTGCCGAGACCGATTGCCATCTTCTCTTGGTCGGCCTTAGTTTTTGGCTCGACAGCAATAGATACGGGTGGGTCTGGGAATTCAATTGACTCAAGCAAAATTGGATGAGCTGGATCACAAAGAGTAGTACCAGTAGTGGTATCTTTGAGACCTACGACAGCGGCAATATCGCCAGCGCCAATTTCATCGATATCGTCACGCTTATCGGCAAACATACGTACGAGACGACCAACACGCTCTTTGTTACCAGTAGTTGCGTTCAATACATAAGAGCCAGATTCGAGCTTACCAGAGTAAACGCGGATAAAGATGAGCTTACCTACGAATGGGTCGGTAGCAATCTTGAAAGCGAGTGCGGTAAGTGGTTCTTTTTCGTCGCTATGGCGAACCATGTCTTCGCCGGTTTTTGGCGACTTACCAAGAATAGCTGGAATGTCAGTTGGAGCTGGCAAGAAATCAGTTACGAGATCAAGAACTTTCTCTACAACGACGCCACGGCCATCACCACCGGTAACGAGGAAGAATTGACCATCAATGACGCGCTTACGAAGGGCTTTTTTGAGTTCTTCTGGAGTAATTGCCTCTTCGCCTTGGTCGAAGAATTTTTCCATAAGAGCTTCGTCAGCTTGGACAGCTTCTTCGACGAGCATAGAACGATAGTGCTTAGCTTTTTCAACCATATCTTCTGGAATATCACCAACAGTAAGCTCGTGATCGGCGTAATCTTTGTAGGTGTAGGCTTTCATATCGATAAGATCTACAACGCCGCAGATATCTTTCTCGAAGCCGATTGGAAGATGAATTGCAAAAGCGTTCTTTGAAAGGCGCTTGTGAATGGATTCGAGGGATTTGTAGAAATCACCACCAATCTGGTTGATCTTGTTGATAAAGCAGATGCGTGGGACACCATACTTATCAGCCTGGCGCCAGACGGTCTCTGACTGAGCCTCGACACCCATCTTACCATCGAAAACTACGACAGCACCGTCGAGAACGCGAAGTGAGCGCTCGACCTCTGCGGTAAAGTCAATGTGGCCTGGGGTATCGATAATATTAATCTTGTGACCTTTCCAGTAGGCGGTAACAGCAGCGGAGGTGATAGTAATACCACGTTCCTTTTCCTGTTCCATCCAGTCCGTAGTGGCACCACCGGTGTCACCCTTGACGAGGTCAATTTTATGCTTGAGGCCGGTGCGATACAGAATGGCCTCTGATGTAGTGGTCTTACCAGCATCGATATGGGCGATAATGCCGATATTGCGGTACTTGGATAGATCCGTAACTTTTTGGTTTGCCATATATTTCCTTTAATTATTTTTAGACAATAGCAATAATAGCTCTTGTAAGCGTTTGGACTTATAATAACATATTTTTTAGAGTTACAAAAGATAAAAAATAGTCCCGGACCCATAGGGCCCAGGACAACAACAAGTTACTTTGTGTTCGGATGGCGCTTAGCGCTTGATTACTCCTGCAATAGCCTTGAAAAGGCCAGCCGTTCCTTTAGTGCCATAATAAAGAGCACTGCAGGCGACCATGAAAGTTGCAGCAATGCCGGCACCGATTACCGTAATAGCAGCAGCTTCGGTTGCGATTGCATGCATCTTTTCCTTTCTCTTTTCAGCCATTTCTTCTACACCCCCTAACATGTCGTCTTTTGTGATCTCTTCATCCTCAAAGCACGATTCGTCGATATAATTGTGCTTGTAAAGATATGAGGCGACTCTTGTGAGTCTGTTTTTCTTCTTTGCCATGTCTTTTCACCTCCGTAGAAGTGACCGGATATGCCGGCTTGCTAGTTGCACTGTGAGACATGAACACAAAAAATGCCTCCCAGATACTTCTATTTAAGCATAGAATTATATATTTGTCAAGACTAGCGATTGGCGATTATAATTTCACCTTTACTATTTTTGCAATAGGACTTCGTATGCCCTTTGAGGTCTAGATGAATAAAATAGCTCTCTTTTTTGTACGTACGGTAAAATTCAAAGACACCTTTTCTGCTGGTCTTTTTGACCTTAATGTCGCCGTGAATTAATACTGGATCATTTTTCCATAAATCAATAATATTGCGGTAGAAATGCAAGACAGATTTATCGTCGCCCTCCTGCAGTAGGTATTCTGACCAATCCATTGGTTGGCGCGCATTATCGCGGGAAGATATTTTCACCTGGCGCATAGCCTGGCGCTTGGTTCTCCCCTCTTTACGGAGGCGTCGATACATCATGCGCGACTGAACTCCTGGATAATCGTCAATATTATCGCTGAGTTTAGCGTTTTTCGTGCCGAGCTCTTGCCCTTGATATATGCATGGGAACTTGCACGGAAGCAAAAATTGCAACATGGCCAATGTCTTTGGATCGGATTTAAAACGTGACGGAGAGCGTGGCATGTCGTGAGACTCTAAGGCCAATGACAGTTTATCTTCTTGAGTCCATTTAGCGAGGTAACGGAACCATTTGCGATATTTAATCGGATAGAACCTATCTTTTATCGACAGAAAAGTGTCTGCTACATCTACGGTACCAACATTAAACGAAGCATCGAAAGCTTTATTCGTAAGTTCATGGAAGCGTGATTTTGTCGTAAATTCGCCCCCAATTGGTTCGGCTATGGTAAATATTTTTTCGGAGCTCAAAAGCTTTTCTAGAATGGCGACAGTTTCTTTGGTTTGGTAATAGTTAAAGAAGCCAGCAATGCGCGGTAGTACGCCGGACTTTAAGGCATCTTCTGCTAGAACGTTAGCTGAATCGACGCGGAAACCGGCCGCGCCATGATCAGTCCAAAACTTAATGATTTGGCGAAACTCATGCACAACGCGCGGATTACTGAAGTTTAAATCTGGCTGTGTACGATCAAATAAATGAAGATAGTATTTACCGCGATTTTCGTTATAATCGAAGGCTGGGCCGCCAAAGAAAGAGTTCCAGTTTAATGGCTTGTCTACCCATACATAGTAATCTTTATACCATGGATCGTGACGCTCCGATTTCTTAAACCACATATGCTCAGATGAGGTGTGATTGATGACTAAATCGAGTAATATTCCAATATTATGCTTTTTGGCGACGCTGACGAGGTTTTTAAAGTCGCTCATATTTCCGAAACGCGGATCTATTTTGCAATAATCTTGGACGTCATAGCCTCCATCTACCCAAGGACTAAGAAAAATCGGGCTAAGCCAAATATAGTCAGGTTGAAGCTTTGCGATTAAGGGTATTTTTTCAGCAATGTCTCTCAATGAGCCAATTGCTGTGGGATAGATTTGGTAGATAAGCTTACGCTTTTTCATATCTTTATTTTAACATACGCGCGAGAGTGCTTTACCTTGACTTTTTACCGTAACTGTGATATAATTATAAGACCAATGATTCTTGTTAACAGAATTCGCTCATTGAAAGGTAGGGGTAAAATGAAGAGGTTTATTGCTGTTTTTGTCGCATTTTTCGCTTTAGTAACGATGTTTGCCTCCTGCAAACAAGCTTCGGCTGAAGCAAGTGACAATCATGTAGAGCTGAAGTCTTTAGCCGACGAATACGGCTATATTGCGCAAATCGACCACGAGAACGACGTCGATTCAATCATTTTCACGAAGTTTGACGAAGAACGGATCATTCGCCTGTTTTACGTAGCTGAAGTGCCGGAGATGATTGAACTGCGCAGCCACGCTACCGTTGATCCGCAGTTAATTAAATACCAGGGTTTCACATCGGACCATCAAGCTTCCGATGATGCCGTCATTGGCTTATGGGAAGGTGCGCCCGATTTTCGTATCTACTTTAACCAGGATGAATACGACGAGCTAATTATGGCGCTTCAGGACCACGATCTTAAGCACGAATGGCTCGACTATTTGGCCGACAACGAGCTCGATCTAGATTTCGTTGGTTGGGCAAAATATCACGGTTGGCAAGTTCACGAAATGGCTGGTTACGATGTTCTCCACCGAGGAGATTCACCCGAAAACCTGCAGGGACCTTGCCTGTTCGTTTGGCGCGACAATGGTCATATTTGCGGTATATCCGCGCAAGATATGGAAAATTCGAC
>CAMNFE010000047.1 GCA_946537195.1 uncultured Candidatus Saccharibacteria bacterium
TCTTACCATGCTCGCGTGCACCCTCGGCAATTTGCTCCAATATTTCATCGCCCGGCGTGTCGCGGTCATCTTCTTCTGTCAAAATTACAATATCAGCATATTTACCAGCAATTTCGCCCATCGGTTTGCGCTTTGATGGATCACGGCGGCCTCCTGCTGAACCAAACATTACAATCAAGCGACCAGAAGTTGCTTTCTTCATATCTGGCAATAGCTTTTCAAAAGAATCTGGCGTGTGCGCATAATCCATAATTGCCGTAAAGCTTTGACCTTCGTCGACTTTCACCATCCGACCCTCAACCTCTGTAAGTGCGAAAATACCGTCCTTGATCTCTTTATCGGATAAGCCAAGACGTTTACCGACTGCTACGCAGGCCAGGGAATTATAAACATTAAAATTACCTGCAATCTGAGTTTTAATTTTCAAATTATCTTCTGATGGAATTACATATTCTACGCCATCTGGCTTTAATTTAATCTTTTCCGCCTTCATCTCGCCGGATTCAACACCATAAGTAATGAATCGCTCAACATCAGATTCAAAGAACTTCGCACTCGGATCGTCAGCATTCACTACGCCATATTTTGCTAGTTTAAAGAGTTTTCTTTTTGCGTCTCGATAGTTTTCAAAAGTCTTATGATAATCCAAATGTTCGTGCGTCACGTTCGTCATTACCGCTATATCAATCGGAATACCAAGACTACGGTGCTGTGCCATCGCATGGCTCGTTAGCTCTAATACAAGGTATTCTGCTCCTGCATCGGCAATTTTCTTGATACGCTGATTTAAAACACCAGAATCAACAGTGGTCATGTGCTCCATCTGCTCATGAATTTCATCAACACCCCAACCAACCGTTGTCATTACGCCTGCTTTATGACCAGCATTATTTAGCATTTTCCAGATCATAAACGAAGTAGTAGTCTTGCCGTTCGTACCTGTAACACCAATTACTTTTAATCTACGACCGGGGAAACCATAACGCATACCCCAAAATGCCGCTTTGCCAATATGATAAGGAATTACTATTTTGTCGTAAAATGGAATCTTCTCTTTAATGCTCATATAGCCATCATATCATTAATCTGGTGATACTTCCTACATTCTCACGAAACCGACTAGTATAAATATCCAAAGCATCACTCGCTCAACAAGTGCCATCATCGCATAGGCTATCAAAAGCCCTACAATTGTCGGAACAATCTCGCCAAGCCCATACAGGCCGTACGGCCAAGCAAAGGCTAAAATTGCATAAATTAAGTTCGCAAACGGGTAAAAGAATCCTATTCTCGAAACAAATTTTAATGCCACGAATACAAAAACTAAGGTTGAAACAAACCACAGCACCAAAGCGCCTACGCTAAAAGGGAATAGGTTAGGAAAAACTTTTGGTAATAATAGAAAATCAACCAGATATTTCACCGCGAAAACGCCCAAAAGCACAAAAAAGCTTAGAACCGTAAAACCCCATACTTTCTCAACTTTTTTATGCGGATTAGCTGGTTTTGGCCGGTATTTTTCCGGCGGCACATATCTTGGTGCGTATTTATCTGCCATAATTACAACGTTTACTTTTCTTTTTCAAGCGGCTCATAAACCGTTCCGACAAACCATACTTCACCAGTCTTCTTGTCGCGAATCAAATACAAGAAAGGTTTGTCGAACGTCATATCTATTTTATCTTCTGGTACATCCCAGAGATAATCAAACGGAGTAATACCATTACCAGCTCCAGCTCCTACGGCTAGAGTTGCAGCTCCAGCCTTAATACCGGCATTTGAAAACTCTATTGTCGCTGCATGCGCAGCAGCTGAAATATAGGTCTCGTCGCCCTTTACCATATTTGATAAATCGGCCTCACCTTTATCGAAAACATCTTTGACGCCCAATTCTTTCAAATCATCCATTAGATTCAAATCATAATCATATTTAAATAACGGGACATGGCCAACAATCGTAGTAATAACACCATCTTTAAAGTTTTCTAGCTTTAATTCTTGAAGACTCTCGATATATTTCTTTGTTTTATCGGCATTCAAATCTTTTATAAACGATTTTAGATCACCTTCCTTTGGCATAATTGCTACATATTGCAAAGTGCTCCCGTCATATTCTCTCAAATCTTTCGCAAACACCTTAACGTCTTCCGTGTCGGCAATAGAATAATCAGTCGAACGTCCACTCTTGCCGTAATTTTCTTTAAGTTCTTTCATATACTGCTCAACATTTGCGTCTACGTCTTCAGGATTAGAAGTCGCATAATCCGGATATTCTTTATAAAAAGAAATTGAACTCTTACCATCTTCGCTCTGTAACCATTTCTTATATTCTTCAGTTACTTTCGCCCTAATCTTATCTTCGCCAAGTTCTTTAATGATATTGTATCTATTAAAACTAGCAGCTATTTTTACGGATTTTCTATTTTTTAAGTTATTAAAGTCCATTGCATCATAAGACGTCTCGTCCCCTAATTTCCCGACATTTGGCATGCTATATTTCAAATGCTGATAGTAAGCTCCCATATATAAACAAGGTGGAGTGGAATTTTTATCTATACTGTAACATTGGAAAGCATAATTCCAAGTTTGATCTATCGCTAATGCGTTTATTAATGCAAAGCTAGCTTGACTAATCGTTTGATCGTCAATCGCGTTATTGATTAGCTTTAATGTCTTATTGCTAACCCAATCATTAACTGGCTTCGCGCTCTTAAACGAATCATATACAATCTCGGCGTTATATTTCGTTTTAAGACCATCAATATAACTATCCAGCACGTTATTCTTAAAACTATCCCTAATAAACATTGCATTTGCTAAAGATAGATTATTGCTATTTATGTATTTCTTAGGCTTATAATCACCAATAATATCTTCGATTTGCTTCTTAGATTCGCCATTTGCGCCATCCTTCAGCATAGCCAATGCATACTTAATCGAAAGGGGACTATAGATAACGTTTTCGTCTTTATTCTCAAGCCTCAAGAAGTTCAAATCGAAATCACTTAGACTATTGTCTTTCAAACGAAATTCAGATATTTCCCGAACAGAGTCGTCTTGTTTGGCGGCTTCTTTTCTTTCTTCTTTTGGATTTAAAATGAAAAATGCCGCTACGCCACAGCCAATCAGAATCAAAACTAACACAACCGCCAAAATAATTGTGCGTTTTTTACTTTTCTTTTTCTTCTCATCCTCAACATTAGAAGCAACAACTGGACCAGCAGCTTCGACTTCGTCTTTCTTTTCAGCGTCTGCGCCTTCAGTAACGCCATCCGCATTTGCATTTGCATTTGCATCTGCAGTCTCATCTTCTGTTTTCAAAGCTTCGGCACCTTCCAACTCGTTACCAATAG
The DNA here is from genome assembly GCA_946537195.1 of uncultured Candidatus Saccharibacteria bacterium. GTDB lineage: Bacteria > Patescibacteriota > Saccharimonadia > Saccharimonadales > Saccharimonadaceae > UBA2834. Next base: position 3,354 of record CAMNFE010000047.1, read on the forward strand.
AGCCAAAGCCGTCGTTCATTGTATCGCCAAAAGTCTCACCAGATGTCAACTCGGTTTCTTGGTTATTACTTAATTCGTCAGTCTTTTTTTCAACGCCGTCCTCAACCGCTGGATCATTATCCATTCCTTACCTCCCTCTCTCTCATATGTCCTATTATACACTATTAAGATTATGTTTATCTTTAGCCTTAAGATTTTTAGCACTCGCCGCTTGACAGTGCTAATTTGCCGCGATACACTGAATACATAGCAAATTATTAGGAGGAAATTCATGGCTATTAAACCTCTCGCTGATCGCGTTGTTGCAAAGAAAGACGCCGCTGTCGAACAGACCGCTTCTGGCATCCTTCTAGGCGAAGCAAAAGAGAAGCAAAACACTGCAATCGTTGAATCTGTTGGCCCAGATGTTAAGAATGTCAAAAAGGGCGATCGTATCCTTTATCGTGACTATTCCGCATCCGAGATTAAATATGACAATACCGACTATCTCATTATTAAAGAAGAAGATATCTTAGCAACACTATAAGGAGTTATTAAACATGGCAAAAAAAGTATTTTACGATGCCGAAGCTCGCGAGAAGATTCTCGGCGGAGCCAAAGCACTCTATGACGCCGTAAAGGTCACCTTTGGCCCTAAAGGTCGCAATGTCGTCATCGAAAAGAGCTATGGCGCACCAACTATTACGCATGATGGTGTAACCGTAGCAGAAGCAATCGAATTACCAAAAGAAGATGACGAAACGCTTGGTTATGAAATGGGTGCAAAACTCATCAAAACCGCTGCACAAAAACTCAACAAAGTTGCCGGCGATGGCACTACTACCGTAACCGTTCTAACTTATAACATTATCGCCGAAGCCAATAAACTTATCGCTGCCGGTCATAATCCAATGGATCTCCGCAAGGGTATCGAAGCTGCTGGCGCTGAAATCATTAAGGGCATTAATAAAACCGCCGAAAAGATTGATGGCGATAGCCAAAAAATCGCTGAGGTTGCCACTATTTCTGCTGGCGATGCCGAAATTGGCAAACTTATCGCCGACGTCATCGAAAAAATTGGTAAAGATGGTGTCGTTACGGTAGAGCAGGGCCAAGGCCTTGAAATGCAATCCGAAATCACCGAAGGCTTCACTTACGATAAGGGTTTTGCATCAGCATTCTTTGTTACCGACGCCAATCGTCAAGAAGCCGTTTTCGATAAGCCAGAAATCCTCATCACCGATAAAAAGATTTCCGCTGTCAACGATATCGTGCCATTCCTCGAGAAAATGGCGCAAACTGGCCGCAAAGACCTCGTTATCATCGCTGAAGAAGTTGAAGGCGAAGCTCTTAGCGTCCTCGTTCTTAATAAACTTAAAGGCGTCTTTAATACTCTCGTTCTTAAAGCCCCTGCATTCGGCGATCGTCGCAAAGAAATCATGGAAGATATCGCCATCCTCACTGGCGCAACTGTCGTTTCTTCCGATA
>CAMNFE010000048.1 GCA_946537195.1 uncultured Candidatus Saccharibacteria bacterium
ACTTCTTTAGTTGCTGGACAGAGTGGCAGAATAAAGGCTCGTGTTGTTCCGGATTATGCAAATAACAAGAAGATTTCATTTACATCGAGCGACCCAAGTATTCTATCTATTGATGAAAAAGGTAACATAAAAGCACATAAGTCCGGCGAGGTAACTATAACAGTCAAATCTGAAGATGGCCCTTCGAAAGAAATTAAAGTTACGGTTAAAAAACCTATTCCAATTACGGATATTCATTTAAGTACCGATAAGGTCGAGTTGAAGAAAAAAGGCGCTTCTACTACCGTGTCGGCAAGAATAATACCGGGCAATGCGACGGATAGAACTTTAATTTGGGAAGCCGTTGATCCGAAGATAGTTACCGTTACTCAAGCTGGTAAAATTAAGGCCCTTAAAGATAGCGGAAACACTAAAGTGACAGTTACGGCGCGCAACAAGGAGGTGTTTGCCCTTAATCCTTCAAAGATAGCTCTGGCAGATTTTCAGTTAGCTGCCGCCAAAAAGGTTCAAAAATCTATAGACGTTACGATTCAAGGGAATAAATTAGATTTTTCTTATCCTGGCAAAGGAATAGTAAAATCTCGCTTCTCTTCTCCTACGATGAGGATTGTTGAGAATCATCTATATGACGTAAATGCGCAAAACTTTTATAGTTTTATTAAAAGTAAAGGTGGTTTTGCGGCGTACGCAAAAAGCTTAGGTGGCGTTTTTGGTGAATACTATGGTAAGACTATGCCTAGCAAAACCGAATATGACTTCCAGATGGCTGCCGAGTATGTATTGGGCTGGATGTATATGTATGGTTGGGATTATATGTCTGGCGTAAACGGTGCTGCGACTGGTCGACATGCGCTTTGGGGTAATGGCTCTAGGTATTCTGATGATGCTTTCTATTATAGAGGAGGATTTAGGACTAAGTTTAAAGGTAAGTTTGACGATGTAATTTCCGGCAAACACGGTGTTGGTATGATGGCGTCGGAATGCGGCGATCTTGAGTTGTTTACCTATGAGAAGCTTGGCATGACTAATCGTAAACAGTTGCCAAAGGTGACCAGGCTGGAAGATTTAAAGGTGGGCGACGGTATTTATTTCTTTGATCATCGGGTAGATAAAACAAGCGAAAAGGGGTGGGGGATTGGCACTCATAATGTGATTGTTGGCGAAGTTACCGATACGGAAATAACTTTCTATGATGGAGGAAGCCATTATCAGACCACTCATAACTACAAGAGAAAAGTAAAGATTCCTAAGCCTTATTCCGAAGAGAAAGAATATGAGAATATCTATAAAGAATTCCATTATCCCGGCTGGGGGATGCGCCGTTGGTATAATTTCAAGAAAAATAGTTAAGATACAAAAAATCTCCCCGTAATGAGGAGATTTTTTGATAGAAGCGATATTAACGCTTGGAGAACTGTTCGCGTTTGCGAGCACTGCGGAGACCGTAGTGTTTGCGTTCTTTTTCGCGTGGGTCGCGTTTCATGAGACCAGCCTTCTTGAGTACTGGGCGGAATTCTGGGAATTCGATCACCAATGCACGAGAGATAGCTAGTTTAATTGCGTCAACTTGACCAGCGACGCCACCACCTTTAACCAAGATAGTAACATCGTATTCTTTTTGCTTCTGAGTCATTGCAAGCGGATCAGTAACTTCGGCCATCAAAGTTTTGTTGCCGCTAAGGAATTCCAAAGCTGGCTTACCGTTGATGGTGATTTCACCTTTACCCTTGTAAAGACGTGCGGTAGCGGTTGCTGCCTTGCGGCTGCCGTAACCGTGTGTATACTTTGCGTTCTTAGCTGGCATTATTTAATCTCCTTTGGCTGTTGTGCCGTGTGAGCATGCTCTGCGCCTTCAAAGACGCGGAGGCGAGCTAAGCGATCGGCTTGAAGTTTGTTCTTTGGAAGCATACCCTTAACTGCTTGCTTTACGGCAAGAGTTGGATCCTTCTCGATGATTTCAGCAAGAGTGAGATCCTTGAGGCCGCCTGGGAAACCAGAGTGGCTGTAGTAATGCTTGTCAGTCATCTTGTTGCCAGTTACCTTGAGGTCTTTTGCGTTGATTACAACGACATAGTCACCGTTATCGGTATGTGGCGTGTAAGTAACTTTAGATTTGCCCATCAATTTGTCTGCGATTACGACAGCGAGCTTGCCAAGTGGCAAAGTGCTAGCGTCGATGATCCACCATTCGCGACTAATTTCGGAGGTCTTTTGGCTGTAAGTTTTCATAACTACTTATCCTCCTTCTTGGTTGCTGGCTTTTTAGCAGCAGGTTTCTTTTCGGCCTTTGGTGCTGCTTTTTCGAGCTCGTCTTTGACTTCGTCCACAAAGGAGATAGTTGCCATTTCGGAATTGTCGCCACGGCGGAAACCGGTGCGTTCAATCTTAAGATAGCCGCTATTGCGCTTGATTTGTGGTGCAATTATATCAACGAGTTCGTTGCCAAGTACCTGATCGTTTAAGCGAGCGATGACGAGACGGCGGGAGGCCAAATCGCCTTTCTTCGCTAAGGTAATCAACTTCTCTGCTGGGCGGCGGATTTCCTTAGCCTTAGCGAGAGTCGTATTGATTGCCTTGTATTTGAACAAGGAGCGCATCAAACCGCGTGTTAGTGCAGTGCGTTGGTCGTTCTCGCGACCGAACTTGCGCCCTTTATATCCATGGCGATGCATTTAAACTTTTAACTCCGTTAATTTTTCGCGAACTTCATCGAGGGCCTTAGCACCAAAGCCTTTGAGCTCTTTGAGATCGCTTTCTGATAATACGACGAGGTCGCGTACAGTGTGAATGTCATTGTTAAGAAGAGCATTCGCAGTGCGTGCGGAAAGGCCGAGATCTTCGATTGGAAGCATAAGGCCAGACTCATCTTCGGCTTGGCTCGCAGTTGGAGCTGGAGCGGATTCGACGGTAGTGCTACCGGCGAGAGCCTTGTACTGGTTTACTAAAATAGCAGCAGCTTCTTCGAAAGCTTCACGTGGGGTAATAGTACCATCGGTGTCGATAGTCAAAGTAAGCTGTTGGAGGTTGGTATCTTGACCAACACGGGTATTTTCAGCGTTGTAGCGGACGCGAATTACTGGTGTAAATACTGCGTCGAGGGCGATCATATCGCTATGAACACGCTCTGCGCCGGATTGCTCGATGCTGAGGTAACCACGACCGGTGTCAACAATCATATCCATCTTCAAAGTGAATTTTGGATCATCGATGTTACAAATAACCTGTTGTGGGTTTGCAATTTCTACCTCGGCTGGGAGCTTAATGTCACCAGCAAGGACCGTACCGGTACCTTTCTTTTCGAGATGAATCTCTACAGGAGCGTCAGAATGAGACTTGATATGAATGTTCTTAAGATTGAGCATGATATCAACGGTATCTTCGACGATGCCTGGGATTGCTGAAAATTCATGAGTAGTGCCTTCAATGCGGAATGCAGTGATGGCAGCACCCTTAATGCTAGATAGAAGAACACGACGGAGTGAGTTACCAAGAGTGTTACCATAGCCGTAATAGAGAGGCTTGATAACAAAGCTGGAACTGTTCTCACCAAGGTCCTTGATTTCTGCTAGTTCTGCTTCGTGAATAACTTTTGTCATAGTTCTCCTTTAGCGCGAGTAATACTCGACGATTAATTGTTCGTTGATGCCCACCTCAGCTTCTTCGCGTTTTGGTGTACCAGTGATTTCGATTTTCATCTTTTTGACGTCAGACTTCATCCACGAAAGTGGAGCTTGGCTAGTCGCGCCTACGATGTTTTCGAGGTTGTTAAAGTAAGTGTTTTTCTTAGATTTTGGACGTACTTCAAGAACATCACCGGCACTTAAGCGGATAGATGGAATATCAATACGTTTACCGTTAAGGGTAAAATGACCGTGAGAGACGAGCTGACGTGCGGCGCGACGAGTAGACGCGAAACCTGCACGATAAACTACGTTATCAGCGCGGCGTTCGAGATATTCGAGAAGTTTTTCGCCAGTTTTACCTGGTGTACGTTGTGCTTCACGCATGAGCTTTGCGAATTGAGCTTCGAGAAGGCCGTAAATGCGGCGAACTTTCTGCTTTTCACGGAGCTGAGTCAAATAAAGACTACCGCCGCGAATGCGCATATCAGCGTGTTGGCCTGGAATACCAGACTTCTTTGCCATGATTTTTTGCGCTTTTGGAGCAAGTGCATAACCTTCACGGCGAGATTGTTTGCCAATTGGTGAAATATCGCGTGCCATTATGGTTTCCTTTCTCCCTTAGGACGGCAACCACCGTGTGGAATTGGGGTTTTGTCCGTGATGCTATTGATTGAAATGCCCATGGTGCTAAAAGCACGAATTGCACTATCACGACCAAGGCCGATGCCTTTGACGAATACGTCAACGCTATTCATACCATGATCACGCTTTGCGATTTCAGCAACCTTTTCAGCTGCGATTTGGGCTGCGTATGCAGTACCCTTCTTGGAACCGCGGAAGCCATTAGCGCCAGCGGAGGAAGCAGCGATGATTTCGCCCTTCTTGTCGGTTACGCTAACGATAGTGTTGTTGAAGGTAGCCTGGATATGTACCTCGCCAGCTTGGACGATGCGTTTACCCTTTTTACCTTTTGCCTTTGGGGCTTTTTGCTCCACTTCAGGAGCTGTTGTGACTGTTTTATCTTCTGCCATATTAACTCCTTAAGTTTTACTTGCTGCCTTTGGCTGAGCGCCGCCTACTGCGATAGCTTTACCTTTACGAGTGCGCGCATTCGTGCGGGTGCGCTGACCGTTGACTGGTAAACCTGCCTTGTGGC
>CAMNFE010000049.1 GCA_946537195.1 uncultured Candidatus Saccharibacteria bacterium
TTTAAGCCGCAGGAGGTGTTCGGTGTTTATTAACTCAATTATTAGTCGTAATAGGCGCTCTAGTCGCGTGCGCCGTAACGGCCGTCGTGATAATAGGCGTCGGTTTTTTATCTTTGTTGTACCATTATTGTTTATAGGTCTGCTTGCAAATGTTTATTTCTCACTAGTAAGTGCGGCCGACGGCGAAGTTAGCGCTACGCTTGTGATAGATATTAGTAAATATGACCGTGAGCGCCAGAGGGAAGCGGAGCCTAACATTGGTAATATTACTAGTTCGATAGCGCAATTAGAAATATTTATTGACCACGTAGCGTGTTCTGCTGATGAGGCATATAAATCTCCAATTTCGATTACGGAAAGCATATATAACTCTTCAACGAATCAAATAACAAGAACCCTTAATTTAACGCCCGGTAGGCATTGTATTGATTACATCGTGCAATCCGCTGAGGGAGTAAGACATAGTGGGTATCCTTCTAGCTGGTGGGTGTGGGGTTATTATTTTGATAGCTACTATAGGCGTCCAGAATCTAAGGCTACGGTAGACTATTATAGTGGCGAATATGTTGCTAGATATGATGAGATAGAGGTAACGACTGATGGTCAAATTTTGGATGCGCAGGGGAATCCATATAAAATAACGATTGAACCATATAGTGATCCAGAAAACACCGTTAAAGTTCCCTACGAATTAAAATCCTACAAAGGCTATGAAATTCCAAAGGATGAAAAATTAGTTGTAGATTTATATCAAAATGGTGGCAGCGACCTATTAGTAAGAAAGAGCGTGGATATTACTAGTACAGGTATGGGCGAAGTGGTATTTCATGGTATTGAGCGTGATTATCCTATCAATTATTATTATATGGATTGGTATGTCGTCGATAAGGATGGAAACGTTGATCAAAACTGGTCAAATGCACATAGGCAGGGGTCATACTATATAGTGAATGACGAACTTCTTCCTGTTCGCTATAACTGTTCTTATTACAATTGCTATACGGGAAATAATGCACTTGCCTTGACGAGTACATATCGAAGACCGGGTAATGATGATTATTTCGATAAGGTATCTAGATCTGAAAACGAAAATGCTACTAATGAGTTTCATCTAGCGCAAAGCGCGAATGACATTGTCCATAGTGGCCACTATATAATTGTTGCAAAAAATAATATTGATGGCGCATATTATGCGTTATCTGCGAATAATAATTCGTATGCGACAAAGCTTACGGATCTTAATGATTCTAATTTGAATTCATACAAAATCTCAGACGAAACACTAAAAAAGAGCGATTATGTGTATACGGTCCGTTGGCCGGAATATGATGGGTCGATAGCTAAAGCTAAATTTGCTTCGAATGTTATATCTAATAATAACCGACCAGTTACGCTTAAACTTGGTACGAGTAGGTATTCTTTCGACGAGATGTTTAATGATATTGGCGGCGCAACACTGGTTATCGAAAAAAAGCCTGAATCAAATAAATTTTCTATTCGCAAGAGCTCTGGCAATACCTTAATGTTGAATGATTATTTTGGTAACGTAGTCTTTAGTAAAAGTTGGTATATTACTGGTGGTAGCGAGCTCTATCTCGATAGGGATCGAGATAGGGCTAGTAATATCCTGAGAGGCTATACGCGGAACACGGATGGGGTTTCTAATGATATTTTTACCGAATGCGATTCATTCGTAGTGGCAACTACCCAAGGTTTCAATGATGGGGCATGCCTTCTAGGCTCGAGTAATTCAGACTATTACAACAGTGAAGATTATTATAACGCCTGGCAGCAAAATGCAAACGATATGTCGGTCTATATTCTTACCGATGTGCCGACGCAAGATTCCGAGCCAAAAGAGCAGCTCATTGAGCATACTTATTACCCAGTAGAAGAAATGGATATATCTGACCAGGATTCATACAAGAACCGATATAATAGTAATTTCCTATTAACATACAAGGATAGTTCTGGTAAAACTCATATCCTTAATGCTAATGAGTTCGTAAAAGGTAGCGATGGCCGTACCTACTACACCAGCACAACGGCAAAGATAAATGTGAATACTTCGATTACGACTCTCCAAAAGAATGCCTTTAGTTTCGATAGTAACGAAGATATTAAATCTGAATCTGAAGGCGTTTTGAAGCTACATGGTCTAAAGCAGAATGATCCAAAGAATGAAAAACCATACATCATGCTTGATGCGGACGACAATGGTAACTTTGTGTCTTACTCCAAGAGCCGTAAAGAGATGTCATTCTACTTCAATGACGACAATACGCTTTATCTACGCGGTAGCAAGTCTGACCGCTGGATTGGTTGGGGTGAGTTTGAAGATGCTGACGGAAATACTAAGCAAGGCTTCGTTTCTGTGGCATCTAAAGAAGAGGCTGTTAAATTTAATATTTATTGGCTGAAAGAGAATGGTTCTTATATAGACTTCTATAATAAAGATAAGGAAACTTATAATAGGAGATATAATTACTACTACTATTATGCTGATGGATATGAGAATTCGACTAATGCTTTGAGTAATCGTATAAAGTCACCAATTGAGCTTGGAGCTACTGATGGAGATGGCAACATATTTGCTGGTTGGACATTGAATAAAGATAAATCTGGCGTTTATGATCTTGGTGAAGAATTTGAAAATATCTATGATGCAGATGATGGTTTAGGTGAAGAATTCATAAGCAAATACGATATAGCTAGCTCGACTGATTATTTCGATCCAGAAAGTATTTCGATGCGCAAGCAGCATACGGACAGCTATGGCACATACTATTATTATTCGGCCGACCTCTATCCAGTCTACATCAAGCACGCTATTACCAAGGCCGCGCTCATCAATGATCCAGCCACCAAAGCCCTCATTGCGGCAACGGACTGGAAAGATAGTCAAAAGCTAAGCCCAACGCACGCTACCGCCACAAACAATGCTCTCACGGCAGCCGTTAACGGTACCACCGAAGAAAAAGATACCCAAGTCTGGCAGGGCAGCATCAACGTTGAAACTTATGTTGACGGCAAACTTTATGGCACACCAGATAAACTATACTTCCAGTACCACAATGACGATGCCGCTGATGTCATTCTCAAGTTTGTCGACGACTCGAAACTCGCAGCTCAGACTGGTGGCGATGCGGATACTAAGTTGCAACAATATTTACTCGACGAATCTATTCTTCCAGCAACTTCACAAGATGGTAAATACACTATTGATGCAGTTATTGCCGAACAAGCCGGCTCCGAAGACGGTCTCAAATACGCCTATAACTGGGTAAACGAAAAGGGCGCTCGCCTAGATAATGTCAAAGGTGGCTCTACTATTAAGGTCTACATGTCTAATAAATTCCAAGTGAAATATTATCTAGACGATCAAGAGCTTACGGACGATGCTCACCAAGATGAAAGCTACTATGCCTCCGACGCCACTCTGAAAGCAATTGAAGCCGAAAACGCAATTTTGAATCTCAACCATAGCATTACCGACGAACAAATTAAGGGTCTCATGGATAAAGACATTACCGAAGTTGGCAATAGTGAAGTCTATAAGCCGGCCGACACTAAGCGCTTTGCATTTGAAGCCTACAAATATCTCGTCCATGAACGCGACAACAAGTTCACTGCCGCGCAAGCTCCAACCATTCCAACCAACTTGCGTTTTAAGAGTGCAAAATGGCAGGTAAAGGACAGCGTCGGCAATATCGTGGCCGAAGTTTCTCCAGAAGAATTAGCAGCCATCTCCGAACAAGAAGGCGGACTCGAAGAATACTTCAACGCTTTGACAAATTACGCTTACCAAAATGACGATGACACAGTAAATACCTTCCATCTCCATCTATATACCGAAAATGCAACCGAAGAAGGGCAAACTACTCCAGAGGACAAACCAAAAGAAGTAAAGAATCCAGAGCAGGCCAAAAACCCATTAACATCTCCAGGCGCAATTGCCGTCTACTTCATGTTAGCTGGCGCCTCAATCGCCGGACTCTGCCTAGCGGCCTACAAGAGCTCAAGATAGATAGATGGTATAATATATACCATGAATAAGGTATTAGTTACGGGCGGTACGGGTTTTATCGGCTCCCATACCGTCGTCGAATTACTCCAAGCCGGCTACGATGTCGATATTATCGATAATCTCTACAATAGCAAAGCAACCGTCATCGATGCGATCGAAAAGATAACAGGGAAACGCCCAACTTTCTACCAGTTCGATCTCCTCGAAAAAGATAAGCTGTCAAATATCTTTGAACAAAATAACTATGATTTCGTTTTGCACTTTGCCGGCCTTAAAGCCGTCGGCGAGTCTGTCGAAAAACCGCTACTCTATTACCGCACCAACCTTGGCACCACCATCAATCTAATCGAGGCCATGCAGGCGCACGGCGTTAATAAAATCGTCTTCAGTAGCTCCGCCACCGTTTACGGCGAGCAGGACAAACCGGAATGTTTCGAAGATATGCAAACCGGCGCGGGTATTACTAATCCATACGGCCGCACTAAATACATGATTGAAGAAATCCTCAAGGACGTCTGCATCGCGAATAAAGATTTCTCCGCCACGCTTTTGCGCTACTTTAATCCTATCGGCAACCATCCTTCTGGCTTAATTGGCGAAGATCCAAATGGCATTCCAAACAACATCATGCCAGTCATTATCCGCGTCGCACAGGGCAAAAT
>CAMNFE010000050.1 GCA_946537195.1 uncultured Candidatus Saccharibacteria bacterium
GCGAAAACCGCATTAATAATAAAAGCCGTGATGGCAAAAATAATTGCCAGTAGCCAAACAAACTTTACGAGTTTTTGTTTAATGTCGGTTTTCAATCTCCCAATGAAAACCAATTAGACTCCTAAATGTTATGAGTTAATATCAGTTACTCACACATTCCACTTGTGATTAGTTTAGCACACGAGTGCCGGTCGGTAAACTACTTCTTGTGACAAAACCACCAAGTAGCCAGAGAGCCAACAAAATTTCCCAGGATGCAAATAATGATTGTCCAGCTAAAAGCATGCGCTACGCCAAGAGTCACAATATTAGCGATGCAGTGCTGAAAGCCGCAAAGAATAAACAGCGGTACACCAAATAGAATACCCAACTTCGTATCGTTACGATAAGCCGCAACAGCTAGATACATAATGACACCGCACATAATGGAGCGAATAAAGAAGCTCCAGTCAAAATTCCAAGTGGCAACTTTCTCCTGCGCGACGCTCATAATGCCGACATCGGCAGCACTAAAAAGCAGACCAAACAAATAACCAGCTACAAGGTTGCCAATTAAAATCAACGTTAAATCTAGTGGCTTGATTTTATCTTCGATTAAAAAGCCACATTTGCCTGTAAATAGGTTAGCGCCCATGACGCAAACACACAAGAGCCCGAAGGCGAATAGGAAGGGTCCTAACGGATTACCTACTTTAAGAAGAACATAGTTCCCGAGGCCGATCATAAGAGCGGCGGCAATAGATTTTCGTATCAATTCAGAATAAACTTGTTTTTGAGTTTCCTTTTTTCGGGTACTGCTAACTTTTCTTGACTTTTTCTGCATTTTGTGGTATAATCTAACTATTGAATTATTCTTGTTTTGTAATTTTGCCGTGGTCGAGATAAAGGATGCGTTGGTTGCGACTGCCACGGAATTTAAGGGTTAAATCGCGTTGAGATTGGATAAACGGACCGTCAATAAGCGCGTCGAGCTCTTCGACAAATTTCCAAGCATCAGAATCGCGCGGGATTTGTTCGTAAACGAGGCCCGTAAAAGACCAAACATTCCAGCCGAGCTCTTCTTTACAAAATTTAGCAATTTCGAGACAGGCTTTGGCCTGGAGTAAAGGTTCGCCGCCACAAAAAGTAATGCCGCTCTGCCCTTTTAATTTGCGTAGTTCGTCTTTGACTTTTTCAATTTTAACAACCACACCTGCATTTTTCTCTGCCCATGTTTCAGGATTCTGGCAACCTGGACAACTTTGGCGACAACCTTGCGTCCAAAGTACCGCACGAAGACCTGGGCCATTTACGATAGAGTCGTGTTCGAGATCACCCGACAAAACAATGCAGCCTTCCGGCACGTCCATTTGCGGTTCGCAGAGTATATTAGTTTTCTTATTAGCCATAATAATTCCTATCATTAGCCCAAAATGTCGCGACTGTTGCCGCGACACCTGGGGGATTTGCTTTACTCTTTGCCAAGGGCGGCTTTTTGGGCGGCCTTCTTGGTCTCGCGTTTTACCTTAGTGGCTTGATCATATTGCCCCACCGTAACGTTGTGTTTGACACGAGCGGCTTCTTCAGCCTTCTTGCCATCATTCCAACGCTCGAGCGAGCCGACTAGGTAACCAGTGATGCGGCGGAGACGTTCGAAACCGAAACCGCCTTCAAATTCGTGACGTCCACAATTTGGACAGACGTCGCCTTCGATGATGCCGGAAAAACCACAAACTGGGTCGCGATCGACTGGATGGTTTACAGAACCGTAACCGATACCAGCTTCCTTCATGTGACGAATCACAGCTTCAAAAGCTTCGATATTATCGGAAGGATCACCGTCCATTTCGATGTAGGTAATATGACCAGCGTTACAGAGTGCATGATATGGTGCTTCAATGTCGATTTTCTCAAAGGCCGAGATTGGATAGTAAACCGGAACATGGAAGGAATTAGTGTAGAAATCTCGATCCGTTACGCCCTTGATCTTGCCAAATTCTTTGCGGTCCATGCGAGTAAAGCGGCCAGAAAGACCTTCAGCTGGAGTGGCAAGAAGTGAGAAGTTAAGTTTGTGTTTCTTAGTGCGATCGTCGCAGAACTCACGCATGTGGCTGATAATGTCGAGGCCAAGTTCCTGAGCTTCGGCGGATTCGCCATGATGTTTGCCAACCATCGCAACTAGAGTTTCAGCCAAACCAATGAAACCAATAGAAAGCGTGCCGTGCTTAATTACTTCGCGAAGCTTATCGTTCGGGCCAAGCTTTTCGCTACCAACCCAGTTACCCTGCCCCATGAGGAATGGGAAGTTCTTAACCTTCTGGTTGGCCTGGAATTCAAAGCGTTGGAGAAGTTGCTCGGCGCAAAGATTGAGTTTTTCGTCGAGTTCTTTGTAGAAACCATCCCAATCTGGTTCTTTGCGCTCACCGAGGCAGATACCATGCTTGATACCGATGCGGACGAGGTTGATCGTCGTAAAGGAACAGTTGCCGCGACCAGCGACATGTCCGTCGGTTTCTTTGAAGCAAGAACCAAAGACGCGCGTGCGGCAGCCCATAGTGGCAATTTCGGTATCTGGATCGCCTGGCTTGTAATATTGAAGGTTGAACGGTGCATCAATAAAGGTAAAGTTCGGGAAGAGGCGCTTAGCGGAAACTTCCATCGAACGCTTAAAGAGATCGTAGTTTGGATCTTCTGGATTGTAGTTAATGCCTTCCTTAACCTTGAAAATAGAGATTGGGAAGATTGGCGTTTCATGATGGCCAAGACCATTCATCGTAGCTTCCAGAAGCATCTTGGAAACGAGACGACCTTCTGGGGTAGTATCGGTACCGAAGTTAATGGAGGTAAATGGTACCTGAGCGCCAGCACGGCTGTGCATGGTGTTGAGGTTATGAACGAAGCCTTCCATAGCTTGTAAGGTTTGATGCTCGGTGTCTTTATGGGCTTCTTCGATAACTTTCTCTGGAACTTTCGCTTTCTTGAGTTTCTTGTCGTCGCCCAAAGTAATGTCGTCTTTAATGGTAATATTTAACTTCTTACCGGTGAAATCTTCGTATTTTTCGAGATTTTCTTTCAGCGACTTACGGAAGGTTTTATTGACTGATGGGGCAAGACAATAATCAAAGTAAGGAATCGATTGACCACCGTGTTGCTCATTCTGGTTGGCCTGGAGGATGATGGCGGCGAGAGCGGCGGCAGTACCGATAGACTGAGGAGTGCGGAGGAAACCGTGACCGGTGTTAAAACCTTTATCGAACATCTTAAGTACGTCAGTTTGGCAACAAGTTAATGTACCGGTTGCTAAGAAATCAAGATCGTGAATGTGGATATCGCCATGGTCATGAGCATAGCTGAATTCTGGCTTTAGGATACAGAGTTTAGCGTATTCCTTTGAACCTTCGGCGCCGAACTGGAGCATTTTGCCCATTGCAGAGTTACCGTCGACGTTAGCGTTGCCGCGCTTAACATCGGAATCTTCCTCGGCATCAAGCTGAGAAATAGTATCGTAGGTCTGCATGAGCTTAGTTTTCGCCTCACGTACACGCGTACGCTCAGCGCGATATTCAATATAAGCTTTTGCCGTGCGCTTGAAGGCGGATTCCATCAAGACCTTCTCAACAATATCTTGAATTTGCTCTACCGTTGGAATGCGACTTTTAATATCTTCTTGCGCGACTTTCATTACCTTATCCGAAATATGAACTGCACGATCATAACCGAATTCCCCTGTTGCTGCACCGGCTTTTGCGATAGCTTCTGTAATTTTCTCCTGCTTGAAGCTGACAACTTTACCGTCACGCTTTCTGATTGATTTGAACATTTTTAACCTCCGTAGTTCTGAAAATCAGTCATTTTTGTGTTTTTGATAAATTCAAGACACCATATATAGTGTCTGTTGAGATAATGGTAACGCTATATATAGTGGATTGCAATAGAAAATGTAAATAATACAACGCTAACAGATAAAGATTTTTTAGGCAAAAAACGCTATATATAGCGTCTTATCTGTTGCCTGCGACACTATTTTTTGTTATTTTTACAACACTTTTTGGTCTATTTAGGTTTTCCACATAGTTTTCCACATAGTTATTCTGAGCTAAAAATTATAGCTTTTATGCATCCTGTGATATACTGTAACTATGAAAAAGCAAGCTGATTATATGGTTGAGATAGGAGCAATCATTGCAACTGCTCGTACTCGCCAAAATATGACTCAGGCGGAACTCGCCGAAAAAATTGGAACTAGTCAATCCGCAATTAACAGAATTGAGCATGGAAAACAGAATGCTTCGCTTGAAATTATTAGTAAGATTAGCCATGCCCTACGCACGCAAATTGTTACCGTCAATGATACGGCATCAAAAAGCTACAAAATAAATGGCGGCAAAGAGCTACACGGCTCTATTACAATTAACACTTCCAAGAACGCAGCAGTTGGTTTATTGTGCGCTGCGCTTTTGAACGAACAAAAGACTACTTTAGTGCACCTAGCGCATATTGAAGAGGTGTACAGAATAACAGAGGT
>CAMNFE010000051.1 GCA_946537195.1 uncultured Candidatus Saccharibacteria bacterium
ATTACTAATAGTCATCTGTTTGTCTTTGCGCATATTGTCACTTAGGGCTTTAATGCCAAACACTAAGGCTACTATCATAATTAGACCAACAATCATCAGGGTACCAGTAAAAGGATTTAACTTGATGATTGGTTTGTACTGTCCGTTTTCTTTACTCATCATTACTCCTATGGTTGTTTATCTAGTATCTCTTGTAGCTTTTCTGGCTGGAAATGGTCATCCATATAAGCAAAGGTGAAGCCATATTTAGTGTTCTCGAAGTAAGAGATATCGCGTTCCACGGCCGCCGCATAACCTACGGAGCCATATGCGGCCTCAATAGTAATAACTTTATCTCCTTGGACGCCCACAACTACGCCGGTATGTCCACAGAGATGTGCGCCACAATAGGTCACGCCCTTTGTTACGGCAAAGATTGACCACGGCCGAGGTTCCGTGCCGGTCTCCCAGCCTTCGGTAGCCTTTAAGTTTGCCGCTACATCAGCACCATTACCCCAGGCGCGCGAGGAGAAACCGACGTCCGTAAAGGCTTGCACAAACCAGGCCGACATACTGACGCAATTCCATTTTCCGTATGGAAGGTTAAAAGGACCTGGGTCGAGTACTAATTTGTAATAATTGGCGAGTTTCTGCGCTTCTTCTAGCGTGAGACCACCTTCAATCTTCGATGAGCGTTTATTGCCGCATTGATCTTTGCCGGAGCCAGCACCAACTCTTTCTAGCGCATCTTCAAGCATTGGCCATATATTACCCGGATCGGTATGATCGTTTTGCGGCGCATGCATATGGCCTACAAAGCCTTTAGTAGAGGCAAACTTTTCATTCGATAAGCGGGATGGATTTGCCCAATCTACGCTAGTCTCCATCGGAATGCCGAGCTCGGCACCGATTCCTACAACTAGCATCGCTAAGTAATCCCACTCTTCGTCGCCATAGCTTTCTTTGTCAAAGAGATTCCATTGTTTGCCAAGACTATTCCCCTCCGTACCAATAATCTCAATTTGAATGCCAGCGGTTTTATCTACGGAAGCAACCGCATCGGACGGATGGGTGATTGGAAAATGCTGGTATACCTCTTTCTTTGGCAAATTAATTGTAAAGTGAGCTGGATAACCACCACCGTAAAGCTTGAGGCCACCGCCGCCACCCTGATCCGTACCGGCCGTATAGTGAAGCGTAATTTTATTAGCTTTGCCGCCTTCGAATTCTCCAGTATGAGACGAATCTTCAAGCCTAAAGGTACCTGCCGCATCGGCTGCTACCGCCGACTCTTTATGGTAACCTTCCATGCCGCCCGATATCCAACCATTTTGCCAGGAAATATCTACGAGAGTTTTGCCTGAGCCATCACTGCCGCCACCTCCTTTTGTGATTCCTTTGGCGATAACTTTTGCAAATAACTTTCTACCTTCTTCGGTCGGATGGACGTTGTCGCTAATATAAGTTCCAGGCTTATCTTTTACTGCCGAATACCAGTCTGCAATTACGATATTTTTGTAACGCGCGGCCGCCGTTTTAACTTCTGCGTTGCGACTGGTGGTTTGAGTTGGGGCGCCTTTGATATACTGCGTCATTAAAACGACTTTTCGCTTCTCGCCCGTGACCTTGATTAATGCATCGACATCGGATTGACTGAAGCCGCCATTTGTCCCCATAGCAAATACTACAATATCCCGTATCGAGCTACCCTTATTTTTGAGACGATTAACGCCACTCGCGCCAAAGGTCGCATCGTCCTTATTGAACCAAGTGCCACTCTTAAAGTCGATATCTACACCCTTGAGGGCGTCTTTAAGTTCATTTATTGAGTGAGCCGTTAAAGAGTCGCCAATCATGGTTACTTTTGAGCCATCAATACTGACATTGGAGTTGTCGTCAGCCAAGTCTTCGTCATCGTTAGTGCAATCTACTGATAAAGAATGTGGTTGAGCGTCAAGTTGTTTGTGAATATCGCCATTAACTGGATATTTTCCGCCAATTGGTATATTTTCTTGACGAGCCAATTCGGCCGATGTTGGCCAACCTTTTTCTTTTGCTATTTTGTCAGCTTCTTCAACATATTGACTGACCGTACTCCAATAAGCGGCATGATCACAGCCATCACTAGCCGGACAATACGATTGAATCATTTCGAAGAAGAATTTCTCTATGTCGTAATTGTTTGGGTCAGTATATTTATAGGCGCTATCATAGTAACCGTTGCGCAAGTAATCAACCATCCAGGCCGCGATCATATTACCGATACTTGCATATTGTGACCAGCCTCTACCAGAGTTGTAGGCTTCGGGTAGGTTATAGAAATGGCTGCTACTGTAGGTCAAACCTAGCCAGTTAAAATAGCCGTTGGCTTCGACTCCCTTATTTATACCGTTAGTAGCAGAGCCGACACCGGATTCCATCACCATCTGTGCGAACACTAATTCCCACGGTGGACCGTACTCAATTTGCATTTTCATGGCGATTTCGCCATATTTTTCAACCACTTCACGGAAGCGCTCTTGTACGCCTTCCCCTTCAATATCTCCGCCGCAGGCGCCACTAATCCCGCTGCCGCATTCGGCGTCATAGTAATATATGCCTGTATGTGCTCTGTCGTCGTTAAGATCCTTTTTCCCGAAAGCCGCAAAAGCAATACTAGGTTCAGCATAAGTTAGTACAAATAATACTGCGAATACGAATAATACGATTCTTTTGAGTCTATTTTTCATAGAATACCTCGTAATCGCCTAGCTCATAGCCGTATTTTTTCAGTAATTCTTTTGCCGTTTTTTCGGCATTATCGGCGTTGGTTTTTATTCTTAAGCAAATACTGGCATTGCATTCTTTTTCAGCTGTAGCGTCAGAAATTTTTGTTTCAACATAAGGCATACCGTCTTTTGCAAACTTATGATTAGCTAACATTTGCGTATCATGGATAGGCAATAATTCTTTAATCAGTAAAATTTTTTCTTGATTATTGATAAACTCAGCAACATCTTTATCTGCTATTAACCTTAGAATGTCGTAGCTTTCGGCTGATTTTTTATAGAAATCAAAGTTTTTATCACCGCTAACCAAATAGCGATTTATGGCCGTCGTATGGCCAGACTGGCAGTCAACGTCAAAAGTAATCGTGCTCATACCTTCGCGACTAATTTCGATATGCTTTTTACCCGGGAACACTCGGTGCGTTCCGTTGCTATATGTCCAGCCGTCGATTTTAATTTTCGCATCAACCGGCGTGACTAATAAGTTTATTTTTGCGGTCTTTGCGGCATCAATCGCAACAAAGATACCAATTATGATCAATACAAGAGCAACTATTCCCACCAAAAAGGCTTTATAGTGCGTCTTCATTACCTCCAATAAACGCATATGCTTTAATTTTAGCATAAAAAATATCTCGCAAATTATTATATTTACGAGATATTTTTTTATTCTTGCCAATATTAGGCGCGAGCAAAGTGTGCGAATGCACGGTTTGCTTCTGCCATGCGGTGGCAGTCTTCCTTCTTCTTGAAGGCGGCACCGGCTTCATTGTAAGCATCGACAATTTCAGCTTCGAGGCGCTTTGCATATGGCATGCCAGAGCGTGCGCGGGCAGCTTGGACGAGCCACATCATTGCGAAATGAAGTTGGCGATGACCAGCAATTGGGAACGGAATTTGATAGTTAGCACCACCAACGCGGCGGGACTTAACTTCAAAGTCTGGGCTAATATTCTTGATAGCCTGTTCGAGTACCTCAACTGGGTTTTCGCTCTTCAATTTCTTAGCAGCACCTTCGATAGCAGCGTAAACAGCGCGTTCAGCGACCTGTTTTTTGCCATCGAGCATAGACTTGTTGATCAAACGTTGGACCAAAACGCTCTGATATTTGCGATCTGGCATAACTTTACGTTGCAAGCTAGAAGTAACTTTACGTGGCATAACTACTTATCCTCCTTCTTTGCACCGTATTTAGAACGGCCTTGCTTGCGACCTTGAACACCCTGGAGATCCAAAGTACCGCGTACGATATGATAGCGGACACCTGGAAGATCAGGCACACGACCACCGCGTACGAGCACAACTGCGTGCTCCTGGAGGTTGTGACCTTCGCCACCGATGTATGCCCAGACTTCCTGACCATTGGTCAAGCGAACACGGGCAACCTTACGTAAAGCGGAGTTTGGTTTCTTTGGAGTTTTAGTTGTTACCTTAACGCAGACACCACGCTTAAGTGGAGCGGCCTGCTTGTAGTAACGAGTTTTGAGCGTATTCACGATTGAGCCCAAAGCTGGAGCAGAACTCTTCTTTGCGGCTTTTTTGCGTGGCTTACGCACTAATTGATTGATTGTAGGCACAAAAAATCCTTTTCTCTTGATTAAATTTATTGCTGTAATAGAGCTCAGCTGTCCAGCATTAACAAACAGAGCTCACGAAACTCTTGCGACTATTTTAGCAGATTTTAGATGGAAATTCAATAATTCACAAAAAAAATGAGGAGA
>CAMNFE010000052.1 GCA_946537195.1 uncultured Candidatus Saccharibacteria bacterium
TTTCTTGAGCTTTAATTAGGCTATCGAGTTTATGAAGAAACTGTTGGTTTCCGGTGACAAAGTATGATTTATATAAGAGCTGGATTGCAGCATCGACAATCTCTAGAGCCTTGCCGCGAGCGTCGTCTTTAGTTTTGGCGATTTTTCCGCAAAAACTTGGTAATTCCTCAGGTTTGCAGGCTAAGTATTGTTTGGCGATTGCAATAGTTTTACTGTCGATTTGTGGTGGATCGCTGATTTTTGTATTCTTTGGCAAATAATAGTTATGTGCGCGGGATTTGATAGTTGGGAGAATCTCGCTGGCATTTTTGACTAAAAATACAAAATGAATATGATCGTTTGGTTCTTCGAGTGTCTTGAGGAAAGTGTTTGCCGCCGACTCGTTCATGGTCTCTGCGTTTTCGAGCACGATAATTAAATCGTCGTGCTGCTTGCCATGAACTAATCCGGAAATAGTTTTGATGTCTTCTTTGGCGTAAATACCTTTTTCGTTTGGTTTGAAATGGTTGGCCTTTGGTAGAATAGTTGAAAAATCTGATTCTGGAAGTTCGAAAATCGCAAAGCCAGTTTTCTGGCTAACTTTGGCGCAATCCTCGTCGCTATTTAAGCGCATTTTTGAAATCTTCTGGCAGTTCGGCCGTAAAAGTTTTGCGCTCGCCGTGTTCTTTGCCCGGGATGGTAATTTCTAGTGATTTTGCGTGAAGATACATGCGGTCAGCTTTGTGTCCTTTGGGGTTATATACAGTATCGCCCAGGATTGGAGTGCCGATATATGACATATGAATACGGAGCTGATGTGTGCGGCCGGTTTTCGGCTTGAGCTCGATAAGTGCGCGTTCTTTGCCCTGCTCTACAACTTCATATTCAGTAATGGCTTCACGGCCATTTGGATCTGGCATAAATGTAGTAGGTTTTTTGAGGTTACGCGCAAGCGGCACATCAATAATGGCGTGCGGCTGTTTAGGCGCGCCTTCTACGATGGCATAATAAGTTTTGTGGGTTTTGCGCTGTTGGAATTGCTTTTGGAGCATAGCCTTGGTGCTGGCGTTTTTGGCAACAATAATAACGCCGGAAGTATCACGGTCGAGACGGTGAACGATTTCGCCCCAATCTTCGACGGCGGGTTCCGGTGCGTAGTCGCCTTTTTTAATGCTGAGCATGCCTTTTGGCTTGTTGAATACAATTACGTTATCGTCTTCATAAATTACTGGTGGTTTTTCAGCGGCAGGAGTTTCTGGAAGCGTGAGATCAATTTCGTCGTTTTCATCGATTAGGGCGTTTGGTTTGTCTATAATGTCGCCATTAACGCTGACGCGACCGTCTTTAATAAACTTCTGAATAGTAGAACGACTGTAGCGTGGGTATTGTTCGAGTACGGCGATATCTAGACGCTGCTGCGGAACTTCATCTTCCTGAGTTTTTGCGTCATCAAAAGGAATATCCCCATTTATTTTGCGTGATAATTCTGGTTTACTGAACTTCTTGCCCATATCTGTTATTTTAACATATTTCGGGCATTTTCGCTATTTGCGACGCTTGCTACGTGCAATGGCGTTTGCCTTTTTGCGCGCTTTTTTCTTGGCGGAATGAGACTTCTTTTCTGCCTTGGTAGTGGCCTTTTTGACCTGCTTTTCGATTATAACGTTACGGCGCGAG
Organism: uncultured Candidatus Saccharibacteria bacterium; assembly: GCA_946537195.1. Lineage (GTDB taxonomy): Bacteria > Patescibacteriota > Saccharimonadia > Saccharimonadales > Saccharimonadaceae > UBA2834. The sequence continues at coordinate 1,657 of CAMNFE010000052.1, forward strand.
TCGGAATTTAATTTGCGGATGCGCGCCAAGGCCTCTTCGTAACGAGTGGAATCAAAATGCGGGAAGGCAGCAAGAATACGACGTTGTTGGTAGCTTAAGACATTGCGAATACGACGACTGCCGCCGATGCGCATTTCGAATACCCGACTGCCGCGGCGAATAAATTCCAAAAAGTCGAGGCGACGTTTGTCGATAGCTTTTTGGTATTCGCGTAGGATTCGATTGAACTTCGTGAGCGCGCGGTTTGTGATTACAAGGTCGGTAATAAATATAATTAAGAGGATCGAAAACGCGCTATTGATTACTGCCGGGCTAAACTGTGCAGTAAAGTTTGAGACGTATTGATGAATGTATGGAATTACGACGGCGGCGAGACCAAAAACTAGAAAACCTTCTAGACAGATGCGACCGTTTAAATTGAAGCGGCGTGGCGCATAATCCCACCAGCGAGCGTGAAAGATTTTTTCAAGCGTCCAGGACGTAACGTATTCGAGCGCGCAGGCTATTACTGCACCAGCAAGGAAACGTAGAGCTGGATTTTCGATATAGTTTGTGCCGAATATGAATAACAGTGCGCCAACGCCGTAAATTGGACAGTATGGGCCGTTTAAAAAGCCACGGTTCACAAAACGGCGTTGTGGAACTGACGTAATAAAGCTTTCCCAGGCCCAACCCAAGAAGGCGTAGATTATAAACCATAGGAAATACATTGGGATATTATTTATGTTCATCTAATATCTCCTCTACTTTCTGATTGTAGATTGGTTTTCCGAACGCTTCTTTGACGGAGCAGATTTTGTCTGCAAGCATGATAATAAATGCTTCACGGTAGCGTGGCGGATTAATATTGAGTGGCCACATGTGTTTTTTAATAACGTCGGCTTCGATTGGCGAAATAGAAAACTCTTCAGCAGCGTTCTGGAGTGCTTTGCTGGCGTGCGTATAGCCGTGCAAGCCATGATGTGGCTCGTGCCAGTCATAGAGGAAATAATCGTGCAGCAGCGCACCGCGCACCAAGGCGGAATAATCATATTTAAGATGTGTTTTGCGCGCTAAGGCAACAGAAACATAGGCCACAGATGTAGTATGTTGACGGACTGAAGTGTCGCCGTGTTGGATATATTTATGACACTTTTTGTGGCCGTCAGAATCTAGAACATCCGCGCCGTAATGCGACACGGCACGTTTATTCGAGACTTTCTTGGAAATTCTTTTTCTGTTGTTACGCATAGATTATTTGTAGAGACCGACCGCTTTCTGGACTTTTCTGAGTTTTTTATTTGCAACTTCGTTAGCGTAGGCCTCACCCTTTTGGAGAACCGCCTCAACATCGGCATCGCTGATAGCATTGACGCGTTCTTGGAAATCGGAAAGGAAATGTTGGACGCTTTCAGCAACTTTGCGTTTGAGATCGCCATAGCTAGTTTGACCAGCCCAGTCGGCAATAACATCTTGGAGATTGCGGTTAGTAAGTAGGCTTTCCATGACGAGCAAGTTGCTGATACCTGGCTGATTAATCATATCGAAACGAATTACGCCTTCAGAGTCGGTAGTGGCAGACATGATTTTCTTGGCAGCAGCAGCTGGATCGTCGCAAAGTAGAATCTTGGACTTTTCGTTTTCGGCGGATTTGCTCATTTTCTTGGTCGGGTCAGTAAGTGAGCGAATGCGAACGCCATTTTCGAGATGCATAAATTTGACCTGCTCTTTTTCTGGAACTGGCAAAGTAAAGAGGTCCTCTTCGAATTTATTGTTGAGACGAATGGCGATATTACGTGCAAGCTCAAGGTGCTGGAATTGATCCTCGCCAAGCGGAACATATTCGGCGTCGTACAGTAGAATATCTGCTGCCATTAAAACCGGATAATTGAATAGACCGACCGTAACGGCGTCAGGATGTTCGGCGCCCTTCTCTTTAAACTGCGTCATGCGGCAAGCTTCACCGTATGGAGTGAAGCAGTCTAGAATCCAGCAAAGTTCAGAATGGGCTGGCACGCGTGATTGACGATAAATGTGAACATTTGGATTGTCGGTATCAAGACCGGCGGCCATGTAGTATTTGATGCCTTTGATGGTTTGATCGTAGAGCTTGCTATGGTCAATAGGCGTAGTGAATGAATGTAGGTCAGGTACGAAAAAGTTAGTATGACTATCTTCGGCGTGTTCTTTGGAGAGATTTATCATTGGAGTATAAGCGCCGAGAAAATTGCCGATTGTTGGCTCTTCGTTGACTCGTACCCCCGTAAGAATGGTATGCATAAAAGCTATTGTCCTTCCATTATATCATATTTTGCATTAAAAATCAAGTATAAGCGTTACTAGCAGGCGCAAGGCCAATACGGGATTAATGCTGATAGATAAAACATATTCAAATTATATCACTTTTATGTTAAAATGTAAGTGTTGGGGCACTAGCTCATTTGGTAGAGCGCTTCCATGGCATGGAAGAGGTGAGGAG
>CAMNFE010000053.1 GCA_946537195.1 uncultured Candidatus Saccharibacteria bacterium
ATGAAATATATCTGGCGCCGTAAAAAATGGCAATTCCTCACAGTCGTCGGTTTTAACCAAATTATCTGTATTATCGCCGAATTCCTCAGTCGCTACGCGCTCATTGTCGGCATCGCCTCGCTTGTATCAGTTACTTACAACGTACTCGAGCTCATTTTTACCTTTGTTTTAGGTATTATATTGTCCATTATTTGGCCAAAGTTCGGCCGCGAAAAGCTCAAACGGCACGTTGTTATCGCGCATTTAGTCGCCGTAATCCTCGCTACAATTGGTATAATATTAATACAATAAAGGAGCTTTATGGAAAATATACCAACCGAAGTTGTCGCATTCTTAATCGGCATCTTCCTTTTGTTCTTCGGCTATCGCCTGAAGAAAATCGCTATTACTATCATTTGGTTTATCGTTGGTTTCTGGCTTGTCTCCTTATTTATCGATAAAGTTACCCCTGATCCAACTTGGCAACTTATTCTTTGTGGCGTAGGTGGTCTTGTACTTGGCATGTTCGGTATGACGATTGAACGCTTCGCAATTTTTGTTACCGTCGGCGTTACTTTTGCTATGTCTGTTATTCAAAACTTCGGCCCGGTCGTGGACTGGACGCTGCCGGCTATCGCCGTGGCCGTAGGTGTCGTTACTGGCGCGCTCGGCGTTTGGCTCGTCAAGCCGATGATTATTATTGCTACCGCTGTCGAAGGGGCGCGCTTAGCAATTATTAACGGCCTCGCACTTCTTAGCGTCCCAACACCAGAATGGTATTTTGTCTTATTCCTCTGCGTTTCCGCCGTCGGCATCATCTTCCAGTGGAATAGCTGCCGCAAGATTGCTTAATTGACTTTTTAGTAAATCTGTGATATAATATATACATCCGTTGTTTTTTGTGCATTCTGCACAAATACAGCAAAAAGAAGGGTGGTGTTCTTTAATGGCAAACAAGATCAACTTGAACAATGGAGGCGTTTATCATTTCTGCTACCAGCACAATCCCGAGCTCCTCGAGGATCCTCAGGTACTGGAAGAAATCGTAGAGAAGATAACGACTCACCTCAGAGGCCAGAGCTTCATCAAGGAGCAGCGTGCGGAAATTCTCGTCATCGGCAACGACGCTGACAATCATATTTTCGTTCTGAACAGTCCTAGCGACTGGGCACTGCGAAAGTTTGATGCCGAGAACCGCGCAACCTCATGGCGTCACAAGCGCATCGGCAATCAGCAGATTCGCCGCATCATTGTGCGCAACATGCTCATGGACGGCAAGGAATCCGAGATTCTCGTCGCAGATTGCGAGGGTGCTTATTCCACGCGCGGATACGCCTATCTGATTCCGCACTTCCTTAGCTGCAACACGCAGGAGCTTTACGCCATGCTCCGTGAGCTGATGGATCTCCGTATGTTCAGGATCAGCAAATCTAAGCTTCTGACCTGGCTCATCCACGAGTACCAGAAAGAAGATTAAACGCCAAAAAGCGCCGGTATCCAGAAAGGAGGATATGCCGGCGCTATTTTACTTTCTTGTCGTCACCTCTTTAAAGAGGCCTACTACTAAATCTTTACTTTCCTTATCAATATCTTTGGTTGAACGAAAGATCTTTACTAGATTCTTCACTTTTTTGAGCGACATCGTATCAAGCACATCGCAACCCTCGATTGTGCCAAATACCGCTTCAAGCACCTTCTTGCGATCCGCATCGTCATGCTTGTCTAGCCAGTTCCATAAACGACGCTCGATCTCTAAACTATGCTCAGAGCGCCTACCGTGAGTAAAGTGATCATCAGTCACTTGCCAGGTTGCCGGCGAATGCCCCATCAAGTTCTCTTTATCCGACTTAACTACTTGATAGTTACTATTTCGCATCATCGCACCTACAATCGTGCTATGCGGCACGATATGAATATATTTCTTGAGAATTTTCTGATAAGCTTCAGATTCGAACTCTTTGCGCCTGAGACCAGGACCATCGTTGTTATAGCAAATCTTGACGCGCTGACGCTTGACGTTGCTCATAAACATCACTGCCACCAGCGCCAAATTACCACCTTTTGAGTGACCGCCCACAATTACTTTTGGTCCAAACAGACGAATATGTTCGTTTAAATATTTAGTAGCTTCAATATGCGACGGAACAGGGAAGGAGCAGGCCATTTCAAAATCTTCACGCCAGCCGCTAATTAGCTGATCAGTGCCTTCAAATGCAATATATTCTAGTCCGCGCGTCACCCGGAAAGTCATCGCGCAAAACTGCATATCGCGCTTTGCGTCATAAATATAATTCGACACAATCAAATGCCTGTAACGTTCTTTGTCGAGCACGGAAGTTAATAAGTCATAGGCCACACCTGTTGCAACACCTAATTTACGAATATCTCTACGCGTATGCGTGCGCAAATATTGACGGCCAACCTCCTCTAAAGTATGACAGTTATCATTAATGTTTGTCTTGGAATAATCGAGATAGGCTAGCGTAGAAAAAATTAAGTTATCAACCTCGTTGAACTTTTTATTCTCAAAACGGACATTGCCGTATTTCTCGACATAATCAAATATGTTTGCCATCTTAGAAAAACTATATCATATTATGGACGTATTACAACCGAGCCGACCGGTAAAAATGTCTGGTCTAAAAAGCTATCGCTTGTATCTATTTCAATTAAATCGCCCGTGCTTGCAAACTTCACTTCCGAATAGTCGATTTTAATCCTTTCGACCTCCACACGACAGATCATTTTTTCATCCGCATCATAGATTTCGACCTTGTCACCAACCTTAACCGCACCCTGTACGACACGTCCTTTGATTGTCTTAAATCCGTCATCAAAGTCACTCCGTTCAACGTTCATCCTAAACTTTGCATTCGTAATCATTGGCGAAAAAGAATGCGCACCCATTCGCTTATTGCGACGCTTCGTGCGGCCTTTTTCGACTCCATACCAAAACCTCATCAAGAACATCGTAGGCAGCCCCAATACGAATAGACAGAAAACAGAGTAAATAATCTTTGCAGAAACCGTTATTTTGTCGCTTATCACTACTGGCACTACCATAATCAACACGGCCACTATATAAACGACAATCGCGATTTTTCTTCTCATGCTTATATTATATAATATATTGACAAAAATAGTTTTTATGATAAAGTATGGTTATATGGTGTTTTCATCCTGGAAAACATCGGGGAAGAGTCATGCCGCAACCAACTCATAGCGGCCGCACCTTAAGAAAGGGGATGTGAATATGAGTATGATTCAGTGTATCACCCACCAGAACAACATGAAGGAAGCTGCAAATATGATAGAGCATGCCGACGTCGAGCACGTTACTTGGCTGGTCGAACGCCTGTTACGACAGTTCCGCGATACTCCGACCGGCTGCTTGACCGCGAATGCGCTCAGCGCCTACACCAGCTTCGGAGCTGGCTATCGTAAGAACGGCCTTGAAGGCGCCCTCATTCATTCTAAGTGGCTGATTTCCAGTCTGCACAAGATTCCCGTCAACGACGACAACAACGAAGTTATGCAGACAGCAGAAGCGCTGGCATATGCCCTGGGTCTTGAGTGGTAATCCGCTAGACCACCGTAGCCTGGGTCATTCGCTATATAACCCCCGCGCTGGCGTTGGGGCCTCCGCACTTTTAGTGTTGAGGCTCCAGCGCCTTTTTTACTGCCTTATGCGTGGTGATATGAATGGCCTAAATAAATTTCTTGCGCCCGATAGATCTGTTCGGTCACAATTAAACGGCAAATTTGATGCGGAAATACCAGCTTTGACAAGCTCCAGATTACATTCGCCCGCGTCATGATATCTGGCGAAAAGTGTCCAAATGCACCCCCAATCACAATTACCACGTCGCGCCCCGTCTCCAACGGCGTTTTCAGCGTCTCTTCCAGCTTCGGCGAACTCATTATTTCGCCATTTTCATCTAGCAAAACCATAAAATCATCCGGTTTCAGCCGCGCCACGCGCTCATCTAGCTTATCCTCGTCAACAAACTGCCATTCTATCGCCCATGGCTTTCTCAGGCGCTTCTCATATTCAGCACAGGCTTCCGCCAGCCAACTTGCATGTTTTTTGCCCCCAGCAATAATT
>CAMNFE010000054.1 GCA_946537195.1 uncultured Candidatus Saccharibacteria bacterium
CGAAGGAGAGGAATCATGATTGCAGAAGAGCCATATTTTATGAAGAACGAAGAGTGGTATTATCACGACGAAAAAGAATGGAAGTATAAACTAACCGAAAAAGGTAAGAAGATTCCAAAAGTGGTGAAAAGCTACAAAGAATTCTACAGAGACGAGATTGGCGGCGAGAAGGTAGATTTCTAGACCTGTTTCGCTCTTAAGCTTTAGCTTTTTAAGTGGTAATATATATTATATGAAGCGATTGGCTAAATTGTTTTTTATGTTTTCAATACTGTTTTTCGCGCTTTTTACGGTTAGTTTAGTACTTACTAAAAACACATCTGCAATACAGACCAATATTTTCGGCGAAGTAAAAGAGGATGGGACTGGCTGCTCGGTCTATAATATATTGGTCGAAATTATCAATGTCTTCACTATTGGCGTAGGGGTCATTGCGACGATTGGAATTATAGCGGTTGGTTTTATGTATATGACAGCTCGCGACAATGACGCTCAAGTCGCAAAGGCCAAAAAATTATTTTCCAACGTCGTGATCGGCATTATAACTTATGTTTTATTCTATTTCGTGATTGGGCTCTTTTTACCGGGCGGTTTCTTAAACCAAGCAGCGCCATGCGACGCCAACATCAGCGATAGTCTCACTAAAATAGATGGCTATTCTAAAAGCTCGCCCAGCAAAAAGCAAGCAAACAGTAGCGGATCGCCGAACCAATCCCAACCAAGCCAGACGCCTACAAATAATCTCACTAACAGCGAAAAAATTGCACTCGCCGCCAAGAAGATTGCTAATCAGATTGACGGAAAAGTCTATTACTGCCATAAACGATGGCGTGGCGCAAAAACTAAATGTACTAATTGCGCTGGCTATGCTACGGCCGTCTATCAAGAAGTTGGATTATTGCGCAAAAATACCTATTTCGCGATAATTGGTCAACAGTTACAAAATAGCAAAGACGTTAATAAGAAAAAATTAAACGTCAATAAATATAACCAGTCAATTTCTTCACTAGTGAAGTCTGGAAAAGTTCAACCTGGCGACATTGTAGGGCTATCTTCTAACCACCACACGATGATTTATAAAGGTAAAAAGAAAGGCAAATACTTATTCTTCTCTCTAGGGCGAACCAGCACCCCTAGCGGCAAATCTAGCGGAAATGGAAATACGCTAAAATTATCTGCAAAAAAGATACTGAATTACAAAACCGGCGGAGGACTCAGGATTAGCTACGTCATTAGCCCGAAACGCAATATCACAATTAACTATCCATAAGAGCGGAGATTTAAATGGGAAACAATTACGAACAAGAATTTATTAATCACGTCGCAGACGACATTAGTAACTCCGCCGCAAAACAGGCATCCAAGATTCCGCGCTTCAATAAAGTGTCAATAATAATCATCGTTATTCTTTTATTGATAGTGGTCATAGAAACAGTAGCTGTTATTATTGCGTTTTCTAAAAATGGCCAGGACGTTGAGGCTGAAGTTCCAGAGGAAGCCATCAACGATACGGAACTTGATCAACCATTCACAACAAACGAATTCTATACCTATGATGATAGTGATAATTTAAAATCTTTTAATCTAGATTGCTCAAGTGAAGATGGCGCACGTTATGTTTTTACAAATACAAACGCTTATACTGAGTACGATTCAAAAAAGACCGAGGTTGGCTCAGGCTCGTACAATATTATTCATGATGGCGTCGTAATTTTAAAAGATACAAAGAATACGGAACAGGTCGTCTATTTTGACGGCTTCGATATCTACAAAGGTACAACAGCTTTTACTTGCAACAATAATACAGACTAGATAATACCACATATATATGTTATAATATTATTAAGAGCAGAGGTTATGCCTCTGTTTTCTTGTAGCTTAGAAGCAATAGAGTAGTCAGTTTCAGTTCATTTTCAGAGAGAATTCAGGAGGGCTTGGCTATGGCAGATTATTGGGATCCTACAGATCGCAGATACGAGTGGTCTATCGAGAAAGAAATTGAAGAAATGATGTATCGCGGCCGCATGCGCGCCTACGATCGCCTGTTTGAAGGCAGCGTCGAGAATATCCGGCTGCACAGCGACGGCACCGCCGACGTCGACATCTACGGCAAAGACGACAACGATGAACGTGGACATTGGCACTTCTGCGTCAGTTACGACAAGGATGGGAAGATCGTCAGCGTCATCAACTGTCACCGCAACTAATTATCAACCAACCCCTTTATTGCTTCGTAAACCATATCCCGCGCTATTTACGGCGCGGGATTTTACTATCATCCAAATACTGGGCCTACAGCAGGCGGATCGGGCGCCTTAGGAGGAGGAGTTGGGGTTGTCGGTTGAAGCGGAACAAAATTAGGATCTTTTAAAAATGGATTGCCTTGTGGCGCGGCTGGAGCAGCGGGTGCTGCCGGTGTAGCAGGTACTGCTGCTGGTGCGGCTTGAATGTTTGGCGATGCCGGAGCAGGAGCAGCGGCTGGAGCAGGAGTAGGAGTAGGAGCAGGAGCAGTGGCTGGGGCAGCAGGCGTAGCTGCTTGAGTGCGGAATGGATTATCGACTGGGGCCGTATTGACTGGAGTTGGTTCCTCGGAGGCTTCCCCGCCTTCTTCCGTATTTGCTTTGCGGCCAGCGATGCTATTTTTAAGATCATTAAACATTTCTTTCATATTTAGTGGAGCATCTGCGCTATTGCTTGGAAGCAATGAATCGTCTTTCTCGGCTTTCGGCACAAGTAGCTCAATCGCGTTCGGAGCTACGGCAATACTACCCTGGTCAAATTCAATTACGAAATATCCGCTTCCGTTGACATACATGTCCGAAATCCAAAGCCCGGACGGAACATCAATATCTAACTTCATGTCCTGAATGTTGCCAAAATTCAAAAACCAAACTCTACCATTGCTTTCTTTTGGCCAATCCTCACCTTCGAGCACCTCTTCAATACTAATAGATAAAATACTAGTGGACACATCGTAACTAATGTTACCAATTGGATAATCATGAAATGCATCCATGCTCTCGATGTACTGCAGTATACTGTCGATGTTGCCGATAGACTGATAATTGTTTTGTTCCATATATGCCCTCTTTGGTCCTATTATAACATAAGCGTTTTATTAGAAGCCGCGCGTGCTACCACCGCCGCCAGATGAACCGCCACCGCCAGAGAAGCCGCCACCTCCGCCGCCGCCAGAGAAGCCACCAGAAGAATGACTACCGCCACTCGAAGAAAGTCCAATAAATGCGGCCACTAAATTCATTAGCGTCAAAAAGCCCGCAAATGACAACATACTATACGTACCGCTCAGAAATGCATAGATAACGACTGGTAATAATATTAATTCTAAAATAGCGAAGAGAATTGCCCTGTTCTTCAACTTGCCTTTACCGCCAACTATTCCGCCAGCTATGCTTGACGCAAACATGTCAATCATCATGCAAATAGATGCCGAGACGGCAAGAAAGTCAAAATCATGCTTCTTCTCAGTAACCTCTGGCGCTACGCTAGTGTCGAAATTATATTCCTTAGCGACCTCCTGATAGAAAGCTTTGTAGCCGTTTAGCATGCCTTCGTCAAATTTATCTTCCTTAAAATAAGGGATCATGTAATCGTCTTGAAAACGACCAGTTTTGCCATCTGGCAAGACCCCTTCTAGTCCATAGCCCACCTCAATCCTGCATTGTCGCTCTTCTAGTGCGAGCAGAATTAATAATCCATTATTCTTTTCTTTATCGCCAATACCGTAGGTGCGAAATAGTTCTGTGGCATAGCCTTCAATATCTCTGCCCTCAAGATCAGGAACAGTTACGACAACTATTTGAGCAGTGGTCGCGTCTGCTAATTTCACGCTATTGTCGAGAATATACTGCTCCGTTTCTTCGCTTAATATATTAGCAGCATCGTTAATATAAAATTCCGACGTTTGCTTAACAATTGCCGAAACGCTCGGCGCAAAAAGTCCGAGCGTTAGGGTAATTGCAAGAATTAATCTTGAAA
>CAMNFE010000055.1 GCA_946537195.1 uncultured Candidatus Saccharibacteria bacterium
GCAAGAAGGATCCCGACCCCGATCCTGCCGACACTGGCAAGAAGGATCCCGATCCCGATCCTGCCGACACTGGCAAGAAGGACCCTGATCCTGACCCTGCCGACACTGGCAAGAAGGATCCCGATCCCGATCCGGCCGACGGCGACGACGTTGACCATTTTGCTAGGGGAGTCGACCGCTTCCGCCGCGATTACGATCGCCTGCTCAAGGAGTCCGGCTCTAAGCGTGGCCCGGCAAGTTTCTAACCACCCGCCGCGGCTAATGCCGCATAGCGTCTGAACTGACCCCCAAGTACCATCCGCCACTGGATGGGAAAGGGGGTCTTTTTCATGCTCTCTCAGCTTTTTGCCAAGCGCCCCACTCTACGGTAGAATATACATATACAAAAAGGAGTATCCATGAAGAAAGTTTTAGCATTTGACGTTGACCAAACCCTTAACATCGCAAAGACACCAATTCCAGATGAGATTGCGGAACTTCTTACAGAATGTCTTGATCATTTTGAGATCTGCCCGATTTCCGGCCAAAAATTCGATCAATTCTTGATTCAAATCGTTGATCGCCTAAAAGATGCCAAACCAGAACAGCTAGAGCACCTACATCTCTTCGTTGCACAGGGTACGCAATATTATCGATACAATGCAAAGAAAAAAGATTGGGACTTAGTCTACAATTACCCTCTTACCGATGAACAAGTTAAAAAGATTACCGAAACCATCCAAACCGCCGCAGAAGAACTCGGCTATTGGGAAGCCGATAAGCTCCAAGAAGGCGATGAAATTATCGAAAACCGTCTCAGTCAAGTTACCTTCTCTGCTCTCGGCCAAAAAGCCGGCACCGAAGCCAAATATGCTTGGGATCCAGACCACAAGAAGCGTGAAGCTATCGTCAAGCGTTGCAAAGAACTCGCTCCAGAATTTGATTACGAAATTGGTGGCACCACTTCTATCAATGCCATCACTCCTGGCATGAATAAAGTCTTCGGCATGACTCATATGATGGAAGAACTTAAGGTCGAAAAAGAAGATATTCTTTACTTTGGCGATATGACTCAGCCAGGCGGCAACGATTATCCTGTTGTTCAAATGGGTATCGACACTATTACTGTTCGCAGCCATGAAGACACAGCTTACGCATTGCGCGGTATTCTTGGCCTAATTAAATAGCTCATGCTAAAATAAAACTATGAAGAACACCAATTATTTTGGACGTATCTGCCGCTTTTTAGGTAGAGTAAATTTATTCATAGGTTTTATCTTATGTGTCGGGGTCGGAACCGTTTTAGTTCTTAATCCCTTTGTAGATAACAAAAAGAGCGTTACTGATATTATTTCTGAAACTACCCCATCTCAGCCTATCTCTTCCGGTATCAGCGCAACCTTCTCTGGAAATTTCGTCAATAATCAAATAATTGGCTGGTTCATTACTGGCGCTATCCTCGCAGCTCTTGTCATCGCCCTCTATTATCTTGCTCAAAAATACAACGCCGTCATACGCAAAATCATCGCCAATACCGCTAAGAAACTCAAAATACCTATACATTTTGTCGAACTTAGCCTTACATTAATCGTCTGGTCAGTTCTCCTCACAATGTTACTTTATGCTTTCCCTTACGCAACTACTTTCCTCATCTTCCCATTCATCTTTAATGAGCTGTTTTTCCTCTTTGGATGGATCTCTTACGGAATGACTGAATACAAGATTTAGTTTTCGCTTTTTCAAAGCATCACGCTTGTGGTAAAATAAAGATATGACTAGTCCCAGAAAAACTTACATTATTGCTAACTGGAAAATGAATTTCACCCCTGGTGAAGCCAGCCTTTACCTTCACCGTCTCGAGGGGCGCATCCAGCCATCGCGTAATGTCCAAGTAATTCTGGCTCCTTCCACCGTTTCCCTACAGCCTCTGTCACTTCAGATTAATCGCCGTCAATTCAAGCTAGCCGCGCAAAACTTCTATTGGCGCGATTATGGCGCATTTACCGGTGAAACCTCTATTTCTCAGCTACGTGGTTTTGTTGACTATGCCATCGTCGGCCATTCTGAACGCCGTTATATCTTTAACGAGTCCGAAGAAGATATCGCACAAAAAGTGGCTGCCGCTCTGCGCAATAACCTTACTCCTATTCTTTGTATCGGCGAAACCGCAATGGAACGTCGCGATGGCGAAACTGCCGCAGCAATCTATAGTCAATTAACTAATGGTCTGCACGAAGTAAGCAAAGAAGACATTTCAAAGATTATTATCGCCTACGAACCAGTCTGGGCCATTTCAAGCAACAAGAACGCTCGTCCAGCCAAGCCGGCCGACATCGACGAAGCGCAAGCTCTTATTCGTAAACATATCTCTAAACTATACGGCAAAAGTATTGGTGAAGAAATCCCAATCTTATATGGCGGATCCGTAAACTCTGATACAGCCGGTGGATATTTAACTATTGAAGGCATTGACGGCCTCCTTATCGGGAGTGCAAGTTTGATAGCGGATTCATTCTGTGCTATCGTAGAAACAGCAAAGGGGATTAAAAAATGAGCGACAACATAGATTACGCAGAACTAGACAAGGCAGTAAATGAAGCAATGCTTACTCAACCAAGCAAACCAGTTTCTGCAACTCCAGTTCGCCGCCCTGCTCCACGCCCACAGAATCGTGGCCATATTATGGATTTCGCTCCACGCGGCGCCGTCCAACCAATGAAGCCAAGAAAAACCGCCGCTAAGCCTGCCGCTCGTCCCGTTATAACTCGTCCAATGACTCGCAAGATCGTCCAGCAAAACCCTACCACTTCGAATATCCCAAAACGTTCAACTATTAAACCAGCTTCTCGCATTGCTACAATGCGTAGAGTTCCAGAAATCGAAGAAAGACCAGTTGCTCCAGCTGCTCCACGCCCAAGCGTAGCAGCCAAAATCCAGCAAAAGCAGCAACGCGTCGCTACTGCCGCACCAAAACCAAAGGAAGCTCCAATAGAAGCACCAAAGCCAAAAGTCAAAAAGGTTGAAGCTCCTGACGCTAATAGCTATTCCCTCGGCGGTCGTTCTCCGTTCCTCACTGACGCTAAAGTTGAGAAACGTCCACTCGGTACCGATATTCCAGAATCTAGCGCATCAACTGTTCGCAGCACTAAAAACGTCTACAGTCAAAAGAATCCAACCAAAGCCCCTGTCTCTAAGCGCAAAAAACATACAGTTACTGAAGCACCAAAGACTCACTCCGGCTGGCTCTGGACTCTCATTGTTCTACTCGTAATTGCTGCCGGTGCTGGTCTAGGTTATCTTGCCTACATTATCATCTTTGCGAATCAACTTTAAATCTGGTATAATTTAGACACGTCAAAATTATTTGATGTGTCTATTTTTACATGGTGGGTATAGCTCAGCTGGTTAGAGCGTCGGTTTGTGGCACCGAAG
>CAMNFE010000056.1 GCA_946537195.1 uncultured Candidatus Saccharibacteria bacterium
GTGAATTGTCTGATGATGGAAAGTTCTTTATCAAAGTAAAAGATGGCCATAAGCTTGCCGATGATTTTGCTCAGACAGAGGCATATTCTGAATTGTTTATGGAACTTACTACCAATGAAGAGGCTGCGGCAGAGTTTATTAACGGCATAGTTCCGGCTAGTCTGAGGGAACAAATCCAGTCTAGGGGATAAACGATTAAAGGCGGTGAAGAGACATGCTCAAGATTAAGGTTCGCGGTACTGAGTTGTTTGACGAGGCTACATCCAGAGTTATCACTACTCCCGATACAGTGTTAACCCTTGAGCATTCTCTTTTGTCCGTGTCTAGATGGGAATCGAAATGGCATAAATCGTTTCTAAAAGAAGGGCTTAAGAGCGATGCTGAAAGTATAGACTATGTTCGTTGCATGACCATAACGCAAAACGTAGATGAAAATGTGTATTTATCTTTGTCGATGGAGAACATTGCTGAGATTAGGAAGTATATAGACGACCCGATGACGGCGACGACTTTTAATGATTCTGGAGTTGGGAAGAAGAATCGCAGAGCCATTACGTCGGAGCTTATCTATTATTGGATGACGGTTTATAACATTCCATTCTCGTGCGAAAAATGGAACTTTAATCGCTTACTTGTTTTGATTCGTGTTTGTAGCATTGAAAGTGCGCCAAAGAAAAAAATGTCTAAGGCAAATATTATGAAGCAAAACGCAATGCTGAACGAGCAGAGAAAGAAGCGATTAAATACTATGGGCTAATCCTGGTGAAAAGGAGGTATCGTCGTGAAAGGCGTTAGAATAATTCATAGAGGAAGTTTCAATAATACTGAAAAGTTTCTAAACGCTTTAAAAGGTCAGCAATATTTGAATAGACTTGCTGAGTACGGCGAAAAAGGCGCGGAGGCATTGGCCGAAGCCACTCCTAAAGATACCGGATTAACCGCAAGTTCTTGGGTGTTCGATATAGTAAAAACAAAAAGCGGCACACAACTGTCGTGGTCTAATACAAACGAGATTAACGGATTTAATGTGGCGCGCGCTTTGCAGTATGGTCATGGAACGGGCTCTGGTGGATATGTTCGTGGACGAGATTATATTAATCCCGCAATACGCCCGGTGGCTGATGAGATTTCAGAAGGTGTTTGGAAGGAGATTGAGTCCTTATGACGAGCATAGACAACAGAATCGTCCAAATGGATTTTCATAATGGCTCATTTCTAAAAGGCGTAAGCCAGACAATGAGAGCCATTTCGTTCTTAAAGAAAGCTTTAAACTTCGGCGATGTCACCAACTCGATGAATGACTTCGACGAAAGGCCAATGACAAGCGGTATTGAAAAGATTACAGATAAGCTGCGTTCCTTAGGTGATATAGGCGTAAAAGCTTTTGAGCTTATTTCTTCGAAAGCCGCAAGCGTTGGAAAAGCAGTAGCCGACACTATCGATGATTTGGCGTTTGGACAGATATCGTCCAGTTTTGATAGATATGAGAAAGATGTCAAATCAGTTCAGACAATAATGTTTGCTACTGGAGAATCGATAGAAGACGTCGAGAAAGAGCTTAGTCGTTTGACGTGGTTTACCGACGAAACTTCGTACAGCTATTCTGATATGGTCGATAACATTAGCAAGTTTACTTCTATGAAGATACCGCTTGCCGATGCTAGGACCATGATGCAGGGTATCGCTGTTTGGGCGGCTTCGGCTGGTCAAGGGGCAACTCAGGCTTCACATGCGATGTACAACTTATCCCAGGCAATGGGCGCTGGATATGTGCAGAAGCTTGATTGGCGGTCTATTCAGACGGCCAACATGGAAACCGCCGAGTTTAAGCAAATTGTTATTGATGTTGCCAAGGAACTAGGAGCGCTTGATGCTCAAGGCAGGACTCTTGATAAGAGTAAAACCCTTGTAACATATGAGAATTTTGCCGAAACGCTGAATAAAAAGTGGTTCAATAAAAAAGTTCTTTCTGAAGTACTAACTAGATATGGTGATTTTGCCGATAAAGTATATGAGCTACAGCAAGAATACGACGCTCGAGGTATAAGGCTTGAGACATCAGAAGCAATGAAGATGCTTGCTGATAGCACATACGATTTTAGCGAAAAAGCGTTTAAGGCCGCTCAGGAAGCTACAACATTCTCCGAAGCAATAGGAGCTGTTCGGGATGCAGCATCGACTAGTTGGCTAAGGATCTATAAGCTTATGTTCGGTAATTACGAACAGGCTAAAGAAATATGGACGAAGCTTTCTAACGACTTATATACTATATTTGTAGAACCTCTTGAAGGTATCGAGAATCTTTTAAGCAACTGGCACGAAGTCGAAGATGGGTTTGGCTCATGGAATTATTTTATTCAAGGCGTTAGCGCCGCAATGGACGGTCTTATCGGCATTATAGGTTTTGTAAAAGAGCAATTAGCCGATATAATCCCGCCAATTACGATTGATCACATCAAGAATCTTAGTCTTGCTGTTAGGGACTTTGGAGCGTCATTAAAAGCGACTTTCGGCGAAGAAGAAGAGGCAACCGACGCCACTGAAGAGTTTGGTGACGAAGCCGCAGAAAGCGCGGAGAAAGCAACAAAGGCATTTGGGATTCTACAAGAGGAATTTAACAAATTAGATTCCTCATTGCAAAAAGGAGCCCAAGGTAAAGAGATTAAGGCTATGCAGCGTCTTCTTATGGAGGCCGGGTATAACCTTGATAATTTTGGCGCCGACGGCATATTTGGCCCCGAAACGCAGGCAGCTCTTAACGACTTCAAGAAAGAGGCAGGTCTTGCTGTCGACGGCATATATGATGAGGCAACAAGATATTCGCTGATTGAGGCACTCGAGTTAAAAGAAACCAACGGCTATATGGAGCGCCTTAACGCGAATCTTGAAAAAGGTTCAAAAGGCGAAGATGTTAAGAAGCTTCAACGTAGACTTATTGAGATGGGCTTCGATCTTGATAAGTACGGTGCTGACGGTGTCTTTGGCCCGGAAACTCAAAAAGCATTAAAAGAATTTGAGAAGCAATATGGGCTGACGATCGACGGTATATATGATGAAGAAGATCATAAAAAGATCGAAGAGCTCATGTATTCGTCAATTGAAAAGACTGATGCCGCAGCCAATAAAGTAAATAAAACTCTTGATAAAACTGAAAAATCTGCCGCTAAGCTTGTTCTTCAGCATTTGTCAAGAGGATTCTTTTCTTTATTAGACATATTAAGGCAAATAGGAAATACTGCTTTTAATGTCGCGAAGA
>CAMNFE010000057.1 GCA_946537195.1 uncultured Candidatus Saccharibacteria bacterium
AACAAAGGTAAAAATGAGCTCGAGTACGTTGTAAGTAACTGATACAAGTGAAGCGATGCCGACAATGAGCGCATAGCGGCTAAGGAACTCGGCGATAATACAGATAATTTGGTTAAAACCGACGACCGTGAGGAATTGCCATTTTTTACGGCGCCAGATATATTTCATGCGCTGTTGCCAATCGGCGTGGGTGATGAAAAGGATAATGTCCGAAGCGCCGCGACCAATTAAGAAATAGAAGAAAATGGTTGGAAAACTGTGTTGCGCGCCGATGTGTGTAGAAAGAATGCCACTAAGAGCGGATATTAATACATAGACAATTAGAAGTATGGCGGCGCTAAAGGCGATACGCTGAGTGCGAGGACGTCTGCGGCAAAATGTAATAATCGCCGGAGCGGATAGGATGATCATAAAAGCGACGATTTGAATTGGTGTGATAGTTTCGCCAAAAATGAGCCAATCTGCGAAAAGATATACGACAGGTATTAGTTGATAGAAAATTGAGGCGCTAGTGGATTCGACTTCTCTGAGGGCAAGATAATAAGGAATTGAGGCAATAGAGCTAGCAATACCGGATAGTAATAACAAAGCGATATGTTCGACGCGGATGCTTTCGATGCCAAAAATAAAAAAGACGGCGACGGCAAAGATTAAATAGGTAATGCCGTTAAGGATCTTCATTGATTGAGGCGTCTTATCTTTGAAGATAACGTCTGTGACGTAGTTGTCAATAAAGGCGCTAATAGACCAGATAAAACCGACGATGACGCATAAAAATAGCCACAGCATATATAAATATTATACATTAGCGGATTGCAAACTATGTTACAATATACTTATGTTAATGTGGGCTACTGCATGAGTCTGTTTGGTGATATTTTTAAGAAGCCGAAGACTGACGCTATCTACGAGATAAAATCGCCGAACGGTCAGCTCGATTGTGTTTTCGTGCTCGATCACGGGCAGATTTCTTATTTTGTGAAGAAAAATGACAAAGTTATCCTGCGTAAATCACGTTTAGGTCTGATTCTGAAAGACATGACGCCGATGGCGGACAATTTTGCAGTAATTCGTGCCTATACCCGTACGGTCGATGAGACTTGGAAAGCGGAATGGGGCGAACAGCGCATTATTCGCAATAATTACTGTGAGACTGCAATTTATCTTGAGGAATATGAGAAGCCGAATCGTTTGTTGACGCTACGTTTTCGTGTTTACGATGACGGTTTTGCGATTCGCTATGAGATTCCGGCGCAGCCTGAGATGAAGAATATGGTGGTGGCGGACGAGCTTACTGAGTTTTCCGTTGATACAAACTCGCGTTCTTGGAGTATTCCAGCTTACCAGCCTGACCGCTATGAATATGATTATATTGAGCATCCAGTCTATGCTCTAACTGATTCTGTGCATACGCCACTAACGATTCAGTCAACGACTGGGCACTATCTTGCAATCCATGAAGCCGCGCTTTACAACTATGGCGCGATGACTTTGAAACTAAATAATGCTTCTTTGAAAGCGGACATTACGCCACTTTCGGATGGCATGCGTGCTTATGTGGAACTTCCCTTCTCCACGCCTTGGCGTATGGTGATTATCGGCAATAATGCGCTCGATTTGATTACGTCTCGTATTATGCTGAATTTGAATGATCCGCCACGTGATGATTTCTCATGGGTAGAACCAACCAAATTCCTCGGTATTTGGTGGGCGATGTATGTTGGTGAATGGACTTGGGCACCAGGTGAACGCCATGGTGCGACCACTGAACATGCCATGCAGTATATTGATTCCTGTAAGAATCTTGGCATTCCAGCTTTGCTTGTTGAGGGTTGGAATGATGGCTGGGAGGGTGACTGGCTTGAAAATGGCGTAAACAATAAGTTTATGGAAGCCACGCCTGACTTTGATATGCAGGTAGTGTCTGACTATGGCCATGCAAATGGCGTAGAATTAGTTGGCCACCATGAAACAGTTGGTTTTATTGATAATTATGAAGAACAGCTTGAAGAGTCTTATAAATATTTGAAGAAATACGGTATTCGCTATGTGAAATCTGGCTATGCTGGATCGAAGATGACAATCAATGGCCGTCGTGAGTTCCATCATTCGCAGCTAGGTGTTTTGCATTATCAGCGCGCACTGGAGCTAGCGGCAAAGTATCATATTATGTTGAATGTTCATGAGCCGATTAAGTCTACCGGTATCGAGCGCACTTGGCCGAACCTCTTGACGCGCGAAGGTGCGCGCGGCCAAGAATATGAAGGCGGCGCTTTGTCTCCATCGCATGCTTGCTACTTGCCGTTTACACGTTTGTTAGCCGGCGGCATGGATTATACGCCAGGTATTCTTGATGTTGGCAACTTTGCTAAGCGTATGGCTTCGACAATCACCCGCCAGTTGGCTTACTATATTACGATTTATTCTGCAATGCAGATGGCTGCCGACCGCCCACAGATTTATGAGACTGAATATCCTGATTTATTTGAATTTATTCGTGATGTGCCGCTTCGCTGGGAGCGCACCTTGCCACTGCTTGGTGAGATCGGTAAGTATTATGTAGTTGCGCGCCAGGTCTGGGAGTCCTCCGACTGGTATATTGGCGGCGTAACGAACGAAGAAGGCCGCCGCGTTGAGCTCTATATTGATTTCCTTGAGCCTTCTGTTAATTATGTTGCAACAGTTTACCGCGACTCTGACGATGCGCACTATCGCGATCATCAGCTTGGCTATGTAATTGAAGAAAAGATTGTCCGCAACGGCGACCGCATGGAAATGTATATCGCACCAGGTGGTGGCTTTGTGATTAAACTGCATAAGCAATAAACGTACGCCGGCCTTTGCGCCGGCTTTTTGTTGGACCTTTTTGTCGAACCTTTTTTGTCGGCGGCCTAGCTTAGTCTTGTGTTCTTTATTTCCTTTATTTCCTTGAACGTGCGTTGTTCTACAAGTTTTTTGTAGTTTAGATATGGTATTTTTGATGGTCTTTTAAAGTGTAATTTTAGTTATAAAGTTGGATACAAGTTTTTTGCAGTTGCAAAGAGGAGCTTTTGAGCTGCTATCTCTGTTTTGACTACAAAAATGTTGAAGAACATTCCACCTTCATGAAAACGCGCGCATAGGCACGTATGCTAGTGCCAGTTGCGGTTAGCGGTCGAGACAGAGAGTAATAATAGTGTCGTAGCCAAAGCGGGCGCGGATTTCGTAGCCGAGAGCGCGGAGTTCTTTGCG
>CAMNFE010000058.1 GCA_946537195.1 uncultured Candidatus Saccharibacteria bacterium
AAAAAGCTTTCTTCTGTCTTTCGCGGTCGTCGTTTTTATTCAGTACGACATAATAGTCGCCACTATTGCCCGTGCTCGAAGCTCCGTGTATCGAGATCGGAAGCTCGGCGTATTCGAGTATAATGTTAATCTTTCGCATATCATCCCCTCTGTGGTTTCATGTCTCCCAATATCTCTTGTGCGAGCGCCTGGTACTGTTGAGCGCCCTTGCTCCTGGGGCTGTAATCCATGATATCTTTACCATGTCCCGGAGCTTCTGCAAGCTTGTTATTTTGGCTTATCATGGTCTTAAATACTTTATCGCCGAAAGCTTGCTCGAGCGCTTCGAGTACGTCGTTATCTAAGTTTTGATTAGAGTGAAAGAAAGTAAGAAGCACGCCGGTTATTTTAAGTTTCGGATTGAATCGCGCCCCTACCAGTCTTATCGTGTCTCTGAGCTGTGCTACACCCTTAAGTGGTAAATACTGCGCTTGTACTGGTATAATTACCTCTGTGGCCGCTGTAAGAGCCATTAGCGTAAAGATATTTAAGCTCGGTGGGCAATCTATGAGTATGAAGTCGTAAGGTGTCTCTATGCGCCTTATAGCGTCTCTGAGAATGTAGTTACGCCGTTGTAATGATATGAACTCGATTTCGCCGGCGCTTAGTCTTATATCGGCCGGTATCATATCGTATTTCGTCTTTCCTTCCTTCGTCTTGATTGCTTTGTTGATATCGTCACCCTTAAGAGCTTCGTAGATTGTAATTTCGTCGTCCTGGAGTTCATCGAAGCCGGCGCTCTGTGATAAATTAGCTTGTGGGTCTGCGTCAATCAGTAAGCACTTGAAACCACAGAGGGAAAGCGCCGCGCCGACGTTTATACAGCTCGTCGTTTTACCTGTGCCGCCCTTCTGGTTAAGAAAAGTAATAATCCTCATTTTCTCCCCTTTTGCTGTAGTCTTCCATTAAGAAGAGTGTTTCATAGTCTTTCACGTTGCGCTTTCTGTTTTCGATGAAAGCTTCCGCGTCGTCTCTGTTCTTAAATAGGCTTACTAGCCTGTATTGCGGCTCCATGCCGGCGGCTCTATTATCTATCGCACCGTATACCCAGAACGGCGTAAGCTTTCTAACATTGTAAATAGTTGATATTTTGCCGTCTTCGAGTCCGCGCTCGTATTGCTTCACGTGTTCCCATGCGTCTTTAGCACCCTCGAGAAACTTGTCGTCTTCCTGGTCTTCTGTGAGTCGTTTTCTTGTTGTTTTGGCCGTATCGGTTGCTTTCATAATGTTAACTCCCTTATTCGTATTACTGATAATTAAATATTAAAAGTATTACATAGTAAATAATAGCGGTTTGCTCGCATTATGTCAATTAGTTGATAGCTATTCAGTAATACGAGAAAGCCGAAAAAAGAGAGCCGCCGGTATCGGTAGCTCTTTTATAATGGTGTCATGTGACACGCCTGCGATTTTTGCGAGTTCCTTCTTTGTGTCAATAACCGCTTTGTCAGATTTCTGACGAACCGCTCCACCCGCTTCGCTCTGCTTTGCTTTAGCTTTCTCAGCAATCAGCGGTTTCAGCTTCAGAGCAAGAAGGCTTCTGTCATAAGCGGAAAGATTTCTCCGTCCGAATTGGTTGAGAATAATCCACTGTTTCGCATCTTCCCGGCTCTTAAATTCTATCCGCTTTGTTAGACTTATCAGATTTCTGAGAAGTCGTTTCCCCGCCGGTAAAGAAAAACCTATCCGCACCATTGCGGATAAGTTACGGCTCTTCTTTGTAATCTGGTAGAATCTCGGCGTCATCGAGCGGTCTTTTCAGGTTCTTGACGTATACAAAGAGCTCCCCTTTATAATCGTCGGTTGTATCTACTCTGGTAACTTCGTACCACTGATCTTTTGTTAAATAGTGAAGAGTGTCGCCCTGTTCTATGTCGTCTCTGTAGTTAAAAACAAAGAATCGCGTCTCATCATTCCAAAAAGTATGAGAAGCGTATAACTGCACTTGAGAGAGCTGTTTAGAGTAGCACCATAACGGAGCTTTTGCGATCGGCGTGTAATATCCTACTGTCGCGAAGCCTTCTTCGTCGTAGCCGCCCTCGTGATACTTGTACACTTGAGCTTTTTTATCTTTTCGGAAGTATAAGCCGCTCTTAATATACTTTCTTATCATGCTTTACCTCATAATGTATCTAAATACTCTTGGTAGTGGCTTGTAAGGCCGACGTAAGCGTCTAATAAGCTTGCTAGGCCGTCTATGCGATATTTCGGCTTTTGTGCCTTAATAGGCTGTATATTGCCGTTTACGTCGGTTTTAATCCCTGTGTTTGTGATACACCACTTTAATAAACTGGAGTTGTTGTAGTTTATTTTCTTCGCCTGGAGATCTGCCCCGAGCTTCTGCATCGGTAACGAAAGCGTTTTTACGCCCTGATAGCACTTAACCAGATTGAAGCCGTAGCTTTGCATCTCTTGAACCCAGTACGCCGCGCTGTAAGGGTCGTAGTATATCCACGCCGGCGTTATGTCGTACTGTTCTACCATCTCGAGAAACCAGGCCGTAACATCACTATAGTTTATCTGGTTACCTTCACAGAGACGGAGTAAGCCGGCCTCGTACCATTTATCGTAAGGTATCTTTTCTTCTGTTACTCTCTTTTCGAAATGGTCTTTTGGTAACCAGTACATCTGAGCGACGTATCTCTTTTCGTTTTTATCCATAAAGAGAAGTGTAGCGGCTGTAAGGTCGCCGACGTGCGACAGATCCACGCCGCCAATAGCGTAATACCCCTTAAAAGCGCTTATATCGAAGGTCTCTTCGTTATTGATATCGTCGAAGGTTAACCAGGCACTCGAAACGGTCGATATTACGTTAAAGTCCTTAACCAGTACGCCGGTTAAATCTTTCGGGCTCTGCTTTGCTCTCTCTACCTTGCTTATCAGGTCGTCGAGCTTCTTGATTCGGTTTAGACTCGGGTTTGCTTTCTCCCAGAACATCGGATTAAGCCATTCATCCCTAGCGTCGAGCTCGTAGAGTATCGGTAAAAAGTGCTCGTCGGTTATAGTGCCGTCACAAACACCGCAAGCGTATTTATACATATCGTCGAAGATACACTCGCGCACTGTGCCGGCCGTCGTAATCATCACTAAGAGCGGTTGACGTCTGGCGCTCTGGCTCTGCTTCATTACCTCGTAAGTATTTCGGTCTTTGATACTGTGTAGCTCGTCTATGA
>CAMNFE010000059.1 GCA_946537195.1 uncultured Candidatus Saccharibacteria bacterium
GAAGAACTTGCAAAATGAAGCTGATCAGATGCGGCACCAAGACGCATCGCGCGTAGCTTAACCTGCCCAGCCGACTCCTCGCCCGAAACATAAAGGACTTTATGGCCAGAGTTAGATACTTTGGCGCAAATTTGCATTAAAATGGTTGATTTACCAATACCGGGCTGACCAGCAAGAAGGCTAACTGAGCCAAGCAGAATGCCACCGCCAAGTACAGTGTCAAAGTCCGGAAAACCCGTAGAGAGACGACTGCCCGCATCTGACGGTTCGATCGTATTAATAGAAACTGCCTTGAGTTTTTTGCCGGAAACAGCACCGCGTGCGAGCGCGCCCTTAACCTCAGACTCAGACTGCATAACCTGTTCTAGGAGCGTATTCCACTCGCCGCAATTCTCGCAGCGGCCCGCCCATTTTGCGAAACTAGACCCACACTTTTGACACACATACCTCGTCTTTTGCTTTGCCATATTTATAGTTTAACACGCTAGCTTATAAGCTATAAGCATGAGCATAAATATCTTGATTTTTCTAATAAAGTATGATATAATATAAGAATTGCAAGTTCGCAAAGTACATTTAGAATTTTATCCGGAAAATCCGATGTGCTTAGAGCTTGCCCATGGAGGTGGGAAATTGAAAAGGTTATTTTACTTTTTGGCTATAGTAGCCAGTATTGCTGCAATCGCGACCGCTTGTAGTAAGCGCAGCACAAGCCCCGCCATTGAAGACGATGGCGAAAAGCTTAAAGTCGACGAAATGCCAGTAATCGACATCGAGCAATCTACCATTCAGCACAAGATGGACGCCTACAAACACTTTAAGGAAAAAGGTGGCCATATCGATGCCTACTTCATCGAGTACGAAAACAGCGACGTAACGCTGTTCGATCTGAACGAATTCCTAAAAGACCTTGGCTTGAGCTACGAGAAGACCGAAAAAGCTATCGTAATTAAGCCAAATATCGAATACTCTACGAAGGAAAACTTCGTATACACTATCAACTACAAAGACGACATGGTATACGGTCACGATTTAATGATTGGTGGCCCAAAAGACGAAGAATGGGATCTCTACGACCACTACGATTCGGCCACAGATTTCATCTTCCAGGCCGTATTAGGACGAGATGTGTACATGATTGGAGTTGACGAGTTTGATCAGATCTACGGCAAGCTGCTCATGCTGACAACTCCAGCGGAGAATCTTCAAGAGATGAATCAACTTATCTCTGAAGATTTATCGTACTCGGAATGAAGGATAAAACTATAAAAAAGAACGCCCGGACCGGAACCGGGCGTTTTTCCTGCAAACTTTATTTGATAACTTCGTCAATTATGCCGTATTTTTGAGCCTCTTCGGCCGACATCCAATTATCGCGGTCCATATCTTTCTCGATAGTCTTGGCGTCTTTACCAGTATTTTTCGCCATAATATCAATGAGGACTTTCTTGAGATAGATTCCCTCTTTGAGAGCGATTTCTTGGTCAGTAATCTTCCCTTCTGTACCAGAACTTGGCTGATGAATCATGATACGAGCATTTGGTAACGCAAAGCGTTTGCCCTTGGTACCGCTAGAAAGTAACATAGCGCCCATAGAGGCCTGTAAGCCGATGCCGATAGTCTGCACGTCTGGCTCAATGTAATTCATCGTATCAATAATAGCGAGGCCATCATAGACAGAGCCGCCAGGAGAATTAATATAAAGTTTAATATCTTTCTTTGGGTCTTCGTAAGCGAGATGCAAAAGCTGCGCAATTACTATATTTGCGGTCTCTGGCGTAACTTGATCCCCCATGAAGACGACGCGCTCCTTAAGGAGACGTGAATAAATATCATAAGCCCGTTCGCCGCGATTTGTTTCTTCGACGACGGTTGGAATTAAATAATCTTTCGAACGTTTCATAATTCTATGATATACATTTAGCACTCACAAGTCAAGAGTGCTAGAGACTATTTCGAGACGCGATCGATTTTTTTGATTTTACTATTAATGCTTCGGTATAATTCGTTGGATTCGGCAAGCTTATTGTTGTATTCGTCAACTTGACGATTAGTATCATCTACCAAACCCGATAGCCGATCATATTGCGCATCAACCGCATGTTGTCGCTGGACGAGCTCTTGGCGATCGATATTAAATTGATAGCTACGATTACTATAAAAACCATTTGCGGCGCGATTATTAAACACGTCTATATCGTCATTCAGCTTTTGCGAATCGCGTCGATATTGTTGGGTGCGTTTTTCGATTTCGTCTTTATTTTTAGCGATGGAGTCAGAAAGACTATCCATATCCTTCTTCAATACGACAAACTTGTTATTGTATTGATTAAAATATGCAACGATTTTTGCGTGGTTTTTAAAGTAACTGGCGTAATGGTCGCGGAGACGTAGCGGCAATCTTGCTGGGTCGACCTGCGTGCCGATGACTGAATGCAATTCGTCTACAAAGTTGCCTTCATCATATGATTTCATATGATCAGCTAATTCTTCTTTGTTCCAGGCATAAACGTCACGTAAAAGCGGTTCTAGTTCATCTTTAGTCCAACTTTTCTCACGCTGCCACACCGCATGAAGTAATTCGTGTGCTAGGACGGCTTCTTTAATACCATCTAGCTCGGCATTATCCACGTCGTAAACATAAATGCGCCAATCATAATAACAGCCCAAGACCGAAGTTTCGACTGTGCCTATCGGACAGTTAGCATTGAACTCATCTGGATTTTGTAACTCCGCCTTTGAAGCTTTAAGAATCCGGTTGCCGCGATCCGTTAATTCGATTTTGGCGATAGTTGTTGCAATTTCATTATTTGGGCGATAACCAATCCCGAGAATAGTATCATAAACAACATAGAGGTCGGCAAAATATGCGAGACACCCGCCAAGACATATGGCCGCTAAAAAAGCGAAAATATGCGCCAGGGATATTTTTTGCTTCTTTTTTTCCTGTGTTTTAATTTCGATACCTCTTATGCCGCCTGCGCTTCAAGCTCTTCTTCTGATTG
>CAMNFE010000060.1 GCA_946537195.1 uncultured Candidatus Saccharibacteria bacterium
TTTCGACTTGCTCATCGCCCATATAAGTGTGATATTCGAAGCCATCAAGCATCGTTTTATCGGCCTCTTTTGTGATTAGGAATTTAATCGTTTCGTCAGTCTCGCCATCATGGTGAATTAGTCCACTGAGCCCCCAATAGGAAACTACTAAATCCGGGTCCTGGCTTTTGACGATTTCTTCGACTTCTTTGCTATCGAGTTTTTTGCCGACGACATTTTTGAAGATTTTGATTATTGGAGTTGTAGTATCGGCGACGATTTGATCTTCGGTGGCCTTCTGTTCGGCAGCTTGGTGCTCTTCGATTGCTGGGACGACGGCAGTTTTTGCGACAATTATGCCAATGATTACGACTATTAGGATGATGATTAGGATTCGAAAACGATAAATTTGTTTGGCGATGTCTTTAATCTTATGATGAACGGCTTGATGAGTGGCTTTGAGTTTTGCGACGCGTTTTTCGTTGCGAGCCTTTCTGTGTTCTTTTTTGCGATTGTTGGCGGCAGCATGAAGGCGCTTGATGAGCTCTTCGTCTTTCTTTTTCTTGTCGCGCTCAGCTTCGCGAGCTCTCTTTTCGGCACCTTCAACTTTGACGAATAGCTTACTGTCGTCATGTCTTTTGATATCTTTTGTGCGAAATTTAATATTCTCTTCGGCGATCGGGATGCCGTCTACTGCTGGTGCGGATGTCTCCGGCCCATCGAGATTAGTTGGGACGCTCATGCTCTCACCTTCGGCGTTGCGAATATTTGGGGATTCAAAAACATCACCACTATTACCCCCCTGTTTTTCGTTACTCTCCTCCATTTGAATTCATTATAGCATAAGCTAAATTCAAAAAGCATATTTTTATTTTTTCTGTTTTTGCGACCAATGTATAATGAAAGAATGAATGGGAAGAAGATTGGAATAATAATTATATTATTTGTGCTTGGTGCAGGTGTGGCTTTCGGCGCTTGCTTTTTATTGGACGCAAAGAACGGTGAGCGAAAGGATAATAAACCTGTAGCAAACGAGACTGTTCCGGAACCTGAACCGGAGCCATCGGCAACCAGTGCAGGAATGAAGATATTAATGGCTGGTACGACTTTCTGGGGGCGACGCACGGACCAGCTAGCGCGCAAATCGAGTCTTGGTGTAAAATACCCTTTTTCGAAGCTGGATACTCTGGGGCGCGAAACATATGACGCTTGGATTGGCGGCTTAGAGTGCCCAATTACCGATAATGGACATAATTATGCGGAAGAAAATAGCATCTTTAAGTTTAATTGTGACCCAGATTACTTGACTGAGGCGAAAAAATATTTTACGGCATTTATGCTAGGTAACAATCATACGGATAATCAGAATGGCGGCGTGGGGCTAACGGCGACGCGTAAATATCTTGATCAGAATGGAATACAATACTTTGGCACGCCGAAATATTCAGATAAGGCCGAGAGCGAATTAGAGCGCGATACTAAAGAAGCGAGTAACTGCGGAATTGTCGTATTGCCGATTAATGTGAGCTACAACAACGGTAAGACTGGAAAAATCCAGATGCCGTTTGGGTTTTGTAGTGCGCATGGCGTGTTCGCAATCCCGGGCGATGACTATTTTGAGAACATGAAGACTTATGCGACATATGTGCCCACCATCGCGATGCCGCATATGGGGGCGGAATATCAGCCGTCGCACGACCAGTTGCGTCAGAATCTATATCGTCGCATGATTGATTATTCCGGCGTCGACTCGGTGATTGCTGACCATCCACATTGGGTTCAAGACGCAGAGGCGTACAAAGGTAAGTTAATTGTATACTCGATGGGGAACTTTATGTTCGATCAATATGATGGCACGGAATATTCGCGCTCGGCGGCGATTGAGGCGAATGCAGACGTGGCGGTAGCTGACGTCGATTTTAAAAAATGGAATGAACTCGGCGAACTTTGTCTAAAAGATAAGACAAATTGTTTCGATAAAATTAAAGCAGCAAAACTGCCAAAAATTTCGATTACCTGGAAATACGATTATCATGCGACGACTTCGGCTAATGATTGTATTACAAGATTGTCCAGTGCGGCAGAGCAGGCTGCGGTTGGTCAGCGTTTACGTTGGTCGGCAATCCCTGCTAGCCTTAAAGTTGAGAAATAACGAGCATCTTGGCATCTCTGGTCGTAAAGAAGGAGCTTTTCCGCACGCGAGGCGCCTATATGGTTTCTTTAACGTGGGCGTTTTGCGGCTACGGCGTGAGCCATATTTTCGACCGCATCGTCTAGCCTATCTAGTTTGGTTTTTTGTCCGGTTTTGCGCTCTAGTGCTTTGGCGATAAAGAAATCAGTCAGTTTTGGATTTTTGGGTAGAATTGGTCCGTGCAGATATGTGCCAATGCAGTTTTTGTAGCGGCATCCTTCGGTTTTGTCTTTTGCATTGTTGCCAGCGCCGACGATTACTTCGCCAAGTGGGTTCATGTTTTCGCCGAGCTTTGTGAGGCCGGAATGGTTTTCGTAGCCGACTATTTCGCCAAATTCATTAGATTTGATTGTGACGTTGCCGATGTAACGTTCCTTCCCTGCATCTGTAGTGATATTGAAAACATTAATGCCTTTGATGGTTTTACCGGAGCCGGTTTTGTAGTATTTGCCGAATAATTGATAAACGCCGCAGATAACTAAACAAGGGGTATTATTGTCGATGAGGTCTTTGAGCTTTGGCGCGATTGCTTGCAGGTCGTCTTCAATTTTGCCCTGCCCCGAATCTTGGCCGCCGCCGCCAAAGATAATATCGATATCGTCAGGGATGTTGTCGCCTGGTTCATGTTCGATAATCTCAACTTTAATACCGCGCCATTCACAACGGCGTTTGATTGCCAGCACGTTGCCATGGTCGCCATAAAGGTTCATTTCTCTTGGATATAGGTGGAGGATTTTGAGTTTCATAGAATGCTTTTCCCTGAGATAATCTTGCGTATTTCG
>CAMNFE010000061.1 GCA_946537195.1 uncultured Candidatus Saccharibacteria bacterium
GTCCCTCCTCGCCCACCAACAAAGCTCTTTTGGTTCAAAAGAGTCTTTTTTTATTCGCCAGTTACTCTAGTATGGAAACAGCCAATATTCTTCTCTATATATTGCTTCAGCTCGCCTTCTTCGTCTTTGTCGATATGCTCTTTAAGCGCGGCTTTTTCCGTCTCGCCTAAAAGCTTTACCATCCTCCACCTACCGGTATTATTAGTACTTCCATCAGTTTCGCGACAATAGACATAGCCACTGTCTAAGATTTTTACTTCATCTCTGCCCCCAAGCCAAGCATATTCTTTCTGATAAAGAATATTCGAATCACCATACATTCCTAATAGATACGAAATACCCACACCAACTGCTATTGCTGCCACTACTACGACAACAATTATTTTCCAGTTCGCCTTATCTTTCTTTTTGTCCTTAGTCTTAGTCTTCGTTGTTTCCATAAGCACATTGTATCACATTGACAATTATTACTATTTATTATAAAATAATATAGTTGAATCTAGGAGTGTTCATCCAATAATTCACTTCTTGGTTTAAGGTTTGAGAGTTAGTATAACTACTAGTTCGTTAACAATAGAGGGGAGTTGATTTTATGCCTTTTTCAATCAAACCTAAGAACCTTTGGAATTGGTTCGAACTTGCGGCGATTCACATCTCCGCACCCGAGCTCATCGTCATCGGTATCAATGTCGCAACCTACATACTGAGCGGCTCATTCACGGAGAATTTTTATCTGTGGTGCGTCATTCTGTTCTGCGACATATTAATGCTGCTGGCTCACGGAGCTTATCTGGAAGCAAAGCCAGGCACCGAAAGGGGCCCCTGGTACACCCCTGCACCGTTCATCGTGCGCATTTCGTTCACTTCTATCCTTTTTATCCTTCTAGCCGAAGGACGTACCGATAGCATTCTTAGTAACTATGCTTGGTATATCCTGACCATGGCTGCCGTCTGCCATACATTCTACTGTATCCTCCTTACGATGCATGCCAGAAACGACAGTTGGCTTGAAGGAACCGGCGGACGCGTCGGTACACCAAATTGGATCTCAATTGGGCGTATGGCGCTTGCAGTATTGGTGCCACACCTACTTACGGTTCAGCCATTTGGTCAAATTAGTAATGTTATAGCAACCATCATTATGGCCCTTGCTATCATTACCGACGCCGCAGACGGCTACGTTGCTCGTAAATTTGATCAAATCACCAAGGCCGGCAAAGCCCTCGATCCGTTGGGTGATAAAATTATTTTCTATCCAATGGTAGTGGCTTTCATGATTGCCACCTCGGCAACCGCTCTGCTTCCAACCATGGAGCTTCGCATTGTGTTCTATGTTTGTTTGGCGATTATGCTCGCGCGCGACATCCTTTTCATCGTCTGGTTTTTTCTTTATTACACCAGGATGCCAGCAGGAATCGGCGCCAGCATGGTTGATAAGGTTCGTATGGCGGTCATGTGTATCTGGCTCGGAGTCGCAGTCTTAGCGCTTACTATCCAGATCGTAAATGGACGCCTCGCAATTGCCAGCTTTGTCTGTATGGCGCTCATTGCCGCTCTTAGCATCGCTAGCGTCTTCGTCGACTATAGCCGCATTCGCGACTACATGCCATATCGTCAAAAAGATAAAACGCTAAACATTCATGCAGATTTCTACGATCTTGGCGACGATGTCGACGATGACAATTAAACCAATCACGAAAACACAATCAGCTCCAACCCTATTGAATCCCTCGACTCATTTGTCGGGGGATTATTTTTGCATTAATAAAGCGCTCGCAAAGACTTTAAGCGAACTTAATGTTGGATTCCACAATTTTAATACTGCCATTTGCACCGCTAAAACACCGCTCCATAATGTTATCTGCGTCCATTCCGTATCGCTCAGTGCCTGCGTAATAACTTCGCCATTTTCCGCCACAATAATCTGATCATTATGCGCAGTTACTATCGGTATTGCAGGATAACTAATAGTAAACTTATGTAATATTTCAACCAATTGATTCGTCGGCATAGATAAGGTCACAACTTTCGGATAATACATCGTGCGCAGCAACTTCTGTAATTGTGGTACGGTCAGTAATAAACCAGTCTCTTGCTCTCTCAGCATACTCCAGTCTGCAACCTCTGGCGTAATCGCATCAATCGCATCACGCGTTGCGTATACCGGCTTTTCGCATGAGCGCAAAAACTCCGCCAAAGCCACCGTCGTTTCTGCATTCTTACCAATATCGCCAATCAATACAATAGCGTCGGCCCAATCAGCTTGAATTAACATTTCTGCTACCGCATCTTTGCCAAAAGCCCCAGAGCCCTTTTCGGCTGGCGCAAAATACACCTCCGGCGAAGCAGGAACTTGTCCTTTTACGCTAGACGGCAACAACACACGCGCCTCTCCAACCCCCAACTTATTCGCTACAGACATGGCGTTCGCAATGACGAAAAATGAATTCTTATTGCCGCCAATTATCAATAATTTTCCTGCCAAACGCCGCTGTTCCGGCACCATCGTGTCTACTTCCGGAAACAACGGTTCTATACCCTGTTTTTGCCAATAATCGTAATTATCCATCTACTTTAACTCCAATAAAATCGGACAATGATCCGACCCCATCACTTCATCGCAAATCTCAGCCGCTACTATATTTGAGCGCAGTCTTTCTGAAGCCAAAAAGTAATCAATCCGCCAACCAACATTCTTTGCTCGCGCACCACCCCTGTAAGACCACCAAGAAAATTGTTGTTCAGTTGGATGCAGGCTACGCCACGTATCAATAAATCCGTTATTCA
>CAMNFE010000062.1 GCA_946537195.1 uncultured Candidatus Saccharibacteria bacterium
GCGACGCTGTATAGGTATCACCATCGTCATATTGCGTGACCGTGTCGGCCGCAAATGCCGTACCGTCTTCGTTGAGGTGATGAACAGTAAGATTATAAGTAGGAATAAGAATTACGTTTTCGAACGATACACCATTGGTCTCGCCGGGCACTAAGTTACCATAATAGACCGCAGATATTGAACCGCCGAAAATACCAGTGGAGGTCTGAATAGAAATATTGCCCTCGCTTCCAGAAACAGAAGTCGAAAAACCACTAAGCCAATAAAGAGTGCCACTAGATACAGTAGCTGGAAGTCCGTCTTCATAAGCACTAATCGTAGCATTATTGTTCCCAACTAGGTTTCTGATAGCACTAGTTAATTCCGTTCGTTTAGTGCCAGTCGGATACGAATCAAGCGTCCAGACATAATAATTGTTACCGCTCCTGATTACTATAAAATTAACATCACCTAAATTATGCGTAGTACCAGTTTGAGTATATGTATTTGTATTACTGGCCGAATTTAATATCTTAACGGCGGATATGGTGGGCGAAAGATTATTGTTAGTAATTGAATAGTTTGAAACTGAATCTTCAACAATCGTATAGTTCGCGTTATATGGCACAGACGCAAAAACACCTACCCACTTATTGCTGTCCGATGGATCTACATTGGACGAAGTGAGGGTGATATTTGACACCTCCGTTGTTCCGTTCATTAATCGTAGCGTTACACTACTTGGACGAGAACTTGGATTTTGGTCGGACCAATTGACCTCGACCGGAATATCCATTCCAGTGCGGGCTGAAACCGCATTAGAGACTATTACCGTTGTCGCAAGGATGATTGCGAAAACAAAGAATAGGCTTGTGAGTAATCTCTTTATGGCGGTTTTCGTTGCTCTCACGAAAACCATTTCGCTCCCAAAAAATTAAGTTATTATTTAACTCTCACAAACCACTTACGCATATTTTAATGCATAAGTGGTTTGCTTGTAAAGTTTTTTGGGAGAAAACTAATACTATTGTTGGACATTTATAATACATTTGTCCATTAATATGGGAGAGAGAATATCAAAATGATAGTCTATACTAGATGGACAAGTATACCCTTAGCCTAAACAATTAAAGAGATTTATAACACTCGCAATTTGTTGTAGTTAATTCTATATTGAACTATGCTTGCTGGGCGTCTTCCTCCTTGCGTTTGCGATTAATTACGATGAAGCCGAAGAGGCCAATCATGAGAAGTGCGAGATAGAACCAGAAGTTGGTCACGATACCAGTTAGTGGGTCAGAGCCCTTGGTATTTTCAAAATCGGTATGGTTACCCTCGTCCCAACAGCTTGCGCCATCAGTGTCGTCGTTACATAGAGTATTAGTTGTAGCGACCGCAGTCTTGGTTACAGATGCTTGCTCTGCACCGTCAATCAAATTCGTGTAGCCACTAGTGCTATCAGAAGCTTTAGTCCAAGTATAGCGTGCGCCGACTGGCAACTGATTAGAACCGCGGTTTTTACCTATAGTCACAGTATCGCCATGGCGAAGATAAACCGTTGATGGCGAACCTGCGGTTACGCTAGTATCGCTACCAGCACAAGTACTGGCGGTCTCAATGGTAAATTCGTCACCTGCCGTTACGCCGTTGCCGGTCAAGATATCGATGGTATAAGCGAAACATTCATCGGTTTCTGCCATGTTACCTGTCGTCTTAGCGGCAGCCTCAATAAAGGTGTAGGTAGCACCGCTGACCCAGGTCGCCTCGGAAACCTTATTGTCGCTATTATTGTTTAGAATGATACTAGCAACATACCTAGAATTGTCCGGTACATTGGTAGTAGGGTCAGTATAATAACGTACCTGTACGATAGCCGTGTAATCGTTATCGTTAGTATCAACTGGATAGTTGGCTGGATTGGACGACGTAGTTTCAGTAATAGTGAACTCATAGTCACCGACCGCTGAATAATTGGCCGATGCAAAGTCTAGCGTTGTAGATTGCTCAGCTGTGCCGCCAGTTGGTGTGACATTATTAAAGTTAATTGTTGCGCTGGTTGGATAGCTAGTTACCGTAGCGCCAGACGGAACGCTAGATGAAGTTACCGCGTACGTAAAGGTGTTAGTAACTGGGTTCGTAATTCCAGATACGCTCCTTTTAAGGGTAATTGGGTTACCCGTTAGATCGCCGGTTGCTATTGTGTTGGCATACACGCCAGCCGCAGGAAATATACTCGCGAAGCTCAAGGCGATTGCAGCTACGCCTGCGGCAAATGAAAGTTTTTTCATTTCTCCCTTTCTTTATTATTATTTTGATTAACTACAACACCCCCCGCTATTCCTATGGCACCAATGGCCATAAGGATAATATAAAGTGTTGTACTATTGGTATTTACCCCGGTTAAGACCGGGACGTCTTGCCAGCTTTGGGTCGCGAACTGAGCGCTGGCGATATAACTATGATCTGGGTCGAGGAAATAATAATTGCTGGTACTGGCCGCTGTAATTTCGGCAGTGTTAGTAAGAGTTTGCGTGACGTCTTCGGCGATTGGGAATTCAGCATAAAGCACTACGGTGCCATTAGCCGGGATCGTAGCGATAGCCGCTACATCGCCTGTGTTAGAAACCGTATAGCCACTGGCTGCTAAGAAATTAGCGCCGACAAGGCCTTCCGTTACCTCCACATTCGTGATTGGGAAGTTTGCGGTATTAGTTACGTAAATTTGAAATTCAACCGTGTCGCCGTAACGATAAACGGTCTGCGGATTTGTGATTTGCTTGGAAATTGTTGGCGCAAAATAGCC
>CAMNFE010000063.1 GCA_946537195.1 uncultured Candidatus Saccharibacteria bacterium
TAATTTCTAGCTCATTGATCGCGTTAGTCGCTGTTTCTGCACCGGGCCTATATCCAATTGTAGCTATTCGTTCAGCTGCAAAATTACTTCGCGGTAGCAGAATAAAATTTATTATTCGTTTAGTATTTCTTTTAATTATGATCGCTATTATATGGGTTGTTATCATGACTCCTCTAATTGCTTTAGATCTCACTTTAAAGAGTGCTATTGATTGGCTAAAAGGCATTCCATTTGTCTCAATCGAGCTGCTTTTGATGACTTGTTTTACCGCAATTTATGCTACCGCGTATATTTATCTATACTACCGAAGGATGTTAGATTATGAAGGGTAATTCATCAAATTCCGAGGAAAAATCCTTGGCTATTGCCCGCATAGCTAAGCTTCGCGATCTTATTAATGACTATCGTTATCATTATCATGTTCTCGACGAATCAATTATGTCTGAGGCTGCCGCTGATTCATTAAAGCATGAACTTACTCAACTAGAAGAGCAGTACCCAGATTTGATTACTCCAGATTCACCTACTCAGCGGGTTGCTGGTCGGCCACTCGATAAGTTTACAAAAGTAAAACACGAAAAAAGAATGATCTCCCTAGCCGACGTTTTTTCCGAAGAGGAAATTAAAGAATGGAATTTGCGTAACGAAAAGCTCCTTAGTGCTTCCGACAAAGCTAAAATCACTTACTTTACAGATATCAAAATGGACGGCCTTGCCTGTTCTTTGCATTATGAGAATGGCGTTCTAGAAAAAGCCGTTACTCGCGGTGATGGCCTAGTCGGTGAAGACGTTACCATGAATGTTCGCACTATCGAGAATGTTCCGCTACGTCTCAGAACAATGGACTCAACCAAGGACATCCCGGAACACGTAGAGGTGCGTGGCGAGATTGTGATTTTCAAAGATGATTTTAATCGGTTAAACGAAAAACAGGCAAAAAAAGGCGAGAAGCCATTTGCTAATCCTCGTAATCTTGCAGCTGGCTCTATCCGCCAACTAGATCCTAAGATTGCCGCCTCGCGTCCGCTTAAATTTATGGCTTACGACTTAGTAGAACCAGATCTTGCCACTAATAGTGAATCTTATAAAAAACTGAGAGAATTTGGTTTTCAAACTTCTATGCAAGACAAGGAGTTTGATAGTTTGTCGAAGGTATTTCAAGAGATAAAACATCTTGGCGAGACTCGAGACAATTTGCCCTTTAACACCGACGGTATGGTGATTAAAATTAATAACCGGGCGATCTATCATCGTCTGGGAATTGTCGGCAAGACCCCCCGCGCAGCAGTTGCTTTCAAATATCCTGCCGAAGAATCTACTACTAAGATTCGTGATATCGTTATTTCTATCGGTCGCACCGGCGCCGCCACGCCCGTTGCTATTTTAGACCCAGTAGTTGTAGCTGGTAGCACAGTGCGCCATGCTTCGCTCCATAATGCTGACGAAATTGCTCGCCTTGATGTTCGTATTGGTGACACTGTAATTATTTACAAGGCTGGGGACATCATCCCCCAGATTAAAGAAGTTCTACTTACTCTTCGCCCAGATAATACCGAACCTTTCAACTACAAAAAGGCATTAAAGGAACAATATCCGGAGCTAGAATTTGAACGTCCTGCCGGCGAAGTAGTATATCGCGTAAAAGGTGAAGATTCTGACCTAATACTTAAACGCTCTCTAGAATATTATGCCAGTAAACCCGCACTTAATATCGAAGGTCTAGGTGAAAAAAATGTAGTAGCTTTAGTTGATAGTGAACTTGTCCAAAATATCCCAGATCTCTATCGTTTAACCGTAGAAAAAGTGGCAAATTTGGAGCGTTTCGCTGATCTTTCCGCAAAGAATTTGATTACCGCAATTGAGGCCTCTAAAAAAGCGCCATTAGCTAAATTTATTACAGCACTCGGCATTCGTCATGTCGGTGCTCAAACAGCCGTATCACTTGCAAATCACTTTCATTCAATCGAGAATCTCAGAGATGCTTCGTCCGAAAATTTACTTGAAATTCCAGATATTGGGCAAATAGTTGCAGAGTCAATTCTAGCCTTTTTTGCCGACGAGGATAATCTAAAAATGCTGGAAGATCTTAAAAACCTTGGTGTTTCTCCGGTGTACGAAGACACAAGCACGTTACCGCTCGCCGGCAAAAGTTATATTATCTCTGGTACCCTAGAAGGCTATGGTAGGGAAGAAGCCGAAGATTTACTCCGCGCAAAAGGTGCTACCGTCACCAGCTCCGTTACCAAAAACACCACTGCCTTAATCCTTGGCGAAAAACCAGGCAAAAGTAAACTGGAAAAAGCAGCTAAACTTGGTATTCCGACCATTGGCCAATCTGAATATCAAGATCTAATTAAATAAAGCGACAGATAACTAAGCAAGCCTTAAAGTTTGGCTTTCTTCAGCAATGCGCATCAACTCATTGTATTTAGCAGTGCGATCAGTTCTAGACATTGAGCCGGTTTTAATTTGACCTGCACCGAGCCCAACTGCTAGGTGTGCGATAGAAGTATCTTCGGTTTCTCCAGAACGATGAGAAATGATGGTTTTATATCCTGCCTCCTTAGCGGTCATTACGGCTTTGATTGTTTCAGTTAATGTTCCGATTTGATTTGGTTTAATCAAGATTGCATTTGCGACACCTTCGTCGATACCTTTTTTCAGCAGCTTGGTAT
>CAMNFE010000064.1 GCA_946537195.1 uncultured Candidatus Saccharibacteria bacterium
AATGTTTGGTATGGGCGCAGCAAATGTCAATCAGCTAGCTGCTCAACAAAATTCCGGCGCAACTGGTGCTTCCAAAGAACAGATCTTAGCTTTTAATCACGCAAATAACGTCACTATCGCTCAAGAAGCCGAAGTTGATCGCAATAATCATAGCCCATTTGATGCATCCAACTCTAATACTTTCTTTGGTAAAATCGCAAGCACTCTCCTACCTTTAGCCACTACATCATCTACTATTTTCTCACCAATCTCCACTCTAACCTCAGTCTCTTCTACTTCTCTTGCCAATTTGAACCCAACTTATGCTGATGGTGAAAACACCTCCTATCTCACCAATTTCGGTACTTACTGCCAAAAAGTTGAATCTATTGGCGCTGTCGGCAATGTTTATTGTAATATGATCGCTATAAATGATCTTTCTATTATTAACATTCCTGAGTCCGATCCAACCTACCAAAAAGTCATATCAAAATCTATTGATTATGTCGATGGCGAAGAAGTTATACGCGAAGGTTCGCCACTTGCTGATTTTATTACTTACTGGACTGGTCGCTATTCTATGCCTGGTATCTATGATGCTAATATTGCTTCCGCTTGTGAAGAAAACCGCACTGGTAAAATCCCTATTCTTTCCTCTATTGCTTCTATGTTCAGTTCGTCTACGTCTGAATATTGTAAGTCTGTTGCTGATGGGTCAAGATATATCAATTCCGCTTCTAATCCAAACTGGGAAACCGAAAAATATCATCAACTTTATGTCCTAAATAATCGTGTCAAAGAAAACCTTGGTTTTTATAAAAACAAAACTAATCCACTTACTGCTTTTCGCGAAAATTATGACGCTAAACATCCTCTAGATAATTCTCGCTCAGGCTATCTTGCCCGCATCTCTGGTCTCACTAAATACGATGCGGAAACCGTAATCGCCCTCTCAGACTACTATCAAAAACTCGCAGATTATAAACCAGAAAACGCTTATCAGTTTACACCAGCTCACGATCCTGTTTCAAATTTAAGAGGCGATTCTTTCTCTGACAAACTTCCTTCTTCATCCACCACCATTAGCAGTATCAGCCTAAGCGACGCCGGCACTATGCTTGCTCACCCTGAGGAGACCACCGCATGAAACGATCTTTCTTAATCACTTCTATCGTTGCTATCTTGGCTGTCATTCTTGCTCCTTCTGCTACTTTGGCGATTTCTGAATCTACTCTCGATTTTTATGACCGGAACGGTATTTATTACTACAATCCCGATGGTTTTTCCGAAGGCTGTTATGCGGGGCTTGGTAGTTATGACGGCGTCACCACCGCCGGTCTCACCGATCTCCAAGCCGCCTTTATCGACACCTACCACGGCATCGCCGCAGAACTAAGCGCCGAGTATGGTATCCCTTGGGAAACCGTCGTCGCGCAGGGAATTATTGAGTCCGCCTCCGGCACCTCAAACTTTGCACGCGAGCGTAACAACTTCTTTGGTATTGGAGCTTTTGACTCTAACCCAAATGCCGCTAAAAGCTACTCCTCCCCTCAAGAAGGCTGGAAAGGTTACTACGAAAACATCGAAAAAACTTCTACCTATCGTCAGCACGGAGCCTTTAATTATTCTAATGATCCATACGGCTACCTTGTTGCAATCAAGGCCGCCGGCTACGCATCTGATCCAAACTACGTCCAAAAAGTTGGAGAGTATATTAAAGCTATCGAAAACCGCGCCAAGGAAAAAGGCTGGGCTCTTTCTTCAGAGAACACTTCACCTGTAGTTT
Organism: uncultured Candidatus Saccharibacteria bacterium; assembly: GCA_946537195.1. GTDB lineage: Bacteria > Patescibacteriota > Saccharimonadia > Saccharimonadales > Saccharimonadaceae > UBA2834. The sequence goes on from CAMNFE010000064.1 coordinate 1,766, forward strand.
CATCTTCTACTGGTTTATCTTCTCCTACCTCTCTTGGTCTCCATGGTTGTAGCTCTTCTACTTATGGCAATGGTGATATTAATAAAACTGCATTAGATTTATCCTGGCCAGACCGTAGCCATGCTTTTGATGATCCTAACCCCGCCTACAAGAAAGCCTTAGATGAAGTTGGTCTTAGCAATTATGGTGAAAAAAATGTCCAAATTGGTGCTAGCTGTGATGCCTTCGTGGCAACAGTTTTACGCTTTTCTGGTGCCGACCCAAATGTAGTTTGCTGTGGTGCTGCTAATATGCTTAAGTATTTTGCTACTCACCCGGATTTATATGAAGAGATTCCAAACCTTGATAATTCTAGCAATTTACAACCTGGTGATATCCGCGTTCGTCCGGATCATATAGAATTATTTGTAGTTGACGAATCTGGCACTGGACGCATCGCTTCCGCCTCCAAGGGCGACCGTACCGCCGACCACGCTCGTGATTTTTACGCTAATTCCGAGTATCGCGTGTTTAGATTTAAGGGGTTCAATAAATGAAAAAACTAACGGAATTATTTAAAAAGTATCCTTTTATCTTTATTGGTTTATCTTTATTAATCTTTTTTACTATTATTCTTGTAATTTCCGCAATTAATCTTCATCCTTCGGTTGAAGTTGAATTACTAGTTGCACCATCATCAGCCGACACAACTATTGATGGAAAATCATATCAAAACGGCAAATTTAATTTAGAGCCTGGAGAGCACCAAGTTCATATAGAAAAAGAGGGCTTTATTTCTCAAGATTTTTCCTTCAATACTTCTTCAACCACTAAAGTGTATACT
>CAMNFE010000065.1 GCA_946537195.1 uncultured Candidatus Saccharibacteria bacterium
TCTTTGAGCGCTTTTTGAATCCTGACCGTATTTCGATGCCGGATATTGATACGGATATTCAAGATAACCGACGCGATGAGGTGATTGAATATTGTACGCAAAAATATGGCAAAGGCCGCGTGAGTAATATCTGTACGTTTGGTAAGATGATGGCGAAGAACGCAGTGCGCGATGTAGCGCGCGTGCTAGATGTGCCATTTGCTGAGGCGGATAGAATCGCAAAGTTGGTGCCAGATCCAGTAATGGGGCATCATGTGAAGCTGAAGGATGCAATTGTGAATGAGCCGGATCTGAAGCATGAGTATGAGACGAATCCGACCGCAAAGGAGGTGATAGATTTAGCAATGCGTCTTGAGGGAACGATTCGTTCGCATGGCGTGCACGCTTGTGGCGTGGTGATTGCACCAGATGATCTAGTAAAGTTTATGCCGCTAGAAGTTTCAGCGAAGGGTCCTTTGGCGACGCAATATCCTGGACCGCAGGTTGAGGAACTAGGGCTACTTAAGATGGACTTTTTAGGCTTGTCCAACTTGTCGGTGATTCAGCAGGCTTTGCGTATTATTAAGAAGGTTCATGGCAAGGCTATAGACATGAACAAAATTCCGCTGGATGATGATAAAGTTTATGAATTGTTCCGTAGAGGCGATACGACAGGTGTGTTCCAGTTTGAATCGGCGGGCATGAAGCGATATTTGCGCGAGCTACAACCGACGCATTTTGACGATCTGATTGCTATGAATGCACTTTATCGTCCAGGGCCAATGCAGTTTATCGAAAGCTTTATTAAGCGTAAACACGGAGAAGAGCCAATTACTTACCTTCATCCTGGTCTTGAGAATTCTCTGAAAAATACCTATGGTATTTTGATTTACCAGGAGCAGTTCATGCAGGCTTCGAAGGAGTGGTGTGGTTTTACTGGTGGTCAGGCGGATACTTTACGTAAGGCGGTAGGGAAAAAGAAAGTGGATCTTATGAATAAGATGAAGCCACTTTTCATAGAAGGCGCGGTAAAGGTTGGTGGGGCGACAAAAGAGATTGCGGAAACCTTCTGGAGTCAGCTGCTTGATTTCGCAAACTACTGCTTTAATAAGAGCCACGCGGCGTGCTATGCGCTAGTGGCGTATTGGACGGCATACTTGAAGGCCTATTATCCTGAGGCGTTTATGGCGGCATTGATGACGGCAGATATGCGCTGGACGGATCGCTTAGCGATTGAGATGACGGAATGTAAGCGTATGGGTATCCAGGTGCTTGGTCCGGATATTAATGAATCCTATCCAGATTTTGCTACGGTAGGAAAATCGAAGACTATTCGCTTTGGAATTGCGGCTATTAAGGGGATGGGGAAAGCTTTGGCCGAAGAAGTGGTTGAAGAACGCGATAAGAACGGTAAATTTAAATCGGTGTGTGATTTCGCGAAAAGAGTTTCTGGGGCAAAATTCAATAAGAAGAGTTGGGAGTCAGCTATAAAGACGGGATGTTTTGATAGTTTTGGCGACCGTTCGGATTTGCTATTTAATCTTGAGAAAATACAGGCGTATGGCAATAAGATGCAAAAAGACGCCGCAAATGGTCAGACGGATTTGTTTGGCGCGATGGGCGCGGCGGCAGAAGTGCCAGAAGTAGAAATTCAACCTGCGCCAACGAAGTATTCTGATAAAGAGCAATTAATGTGGGAGCGCGATTTGATGGGGCTATACATCTCGGCGCATCCACTAGATAAGTATGATACCTATTTTGAAGAGCAGACGATGCCGATTAATGAAATTAAGCCGAATCTAGATGGAGCGACGGTAATAGTAGGTGGCATAATTACGAACGTGCGTTCATTAGTAACTAAGAGCGGATCGAAGATGGCGTTTGTAAAAATAGAAGATAAAATTTCAGAAATAGAGGTGATAGTTTTTCCGAAAACTTATGAAGAGGTTGGTGCGAAGCTAGTACAAGACGCTGTGGTGAAAATTACGGGGAAAGTAAATGCTTCGGATAGGGACGGCAATAAAACAGATGAAGCAAAAATTAATGCTGAGTCCGTAGATATTATTACGGATGAGGAATTGGATAGTTATCAATCAACGGGTGCAAAACTAAAGGCCCCAACGAAAGGTGTAGCAAAAAAGACATACGGTAAAGTTGCGGCAACAAATGTAAATGATAGCCATGGTGGTTCGCGCAAGGGTGGTCCAACCGGAAAAGCGGTGACGCATTTTAAGACTAGCGAAAGTGGAGTCGACGCAAAGCCGTTGAAACCAAAAAAGATATTTGTACGCATAATGGATCCGTCAAATAAAGATGCTTTGATTGGATTGAAGCAGAGTTGTTCGGTCTATCCAGGATTATCTGAAGTAATTTTGGTGATTGGTGAAGATAAAAAAGCGATGCGAATGCCATTCCGTTGCGAACCGGAGCAAGCCTTGATAGATGAATTAATAGGGTTGTTCGGGAAAGAGGGTGTAGTCGTGAAGTGAGATAAAAAAATAACCCCCGTTTGAGGGGTTATTTTTTGTAGTGAGTGTTTCCGTC